>JAEOST010000227.1 GCA_016840245.1 Candidatus Thorarchaeota archaeon | reverse complement strand
TACTGTTACAATCATTCTATCTATCCAAGTATACGAGAATTCAATTTCTGTAGAGTTGTTACTCATTGAGGCGTTCTGGTGGCCCTTCATACCGCGAACTCTCCGGATGTAATCTCTCTATAGTCGTCCTGTCTATTCTCAAGTACCTGTATCTTCCGACTATTGTTTACCTATATCATTCACCACTCATCATTCTACCTAACAGGCTGCTCAAATATTGCGTGAGTAATCTTATAGTCCGAGAATAGGATTCTTCATAGACCTCTGCGCCTCTCTGGATTAGAGGAACAAGAGACCTCATTGCGGCTGCCTTCGAGGTGCGTATAGGTCTCTCAGGATGCTTGATTACTCCCCGTGGAATGAACACAGATGGTCAGGTCTCTTTTTTCTTATCAACATTTCCAAGCTTAACACTACTACGTGGTCCAAAAACTACCGATGTAGCTTCGAAACGGTCTGGGTTTACTATAATTGAAAGATAAATAGTGTCCAAGATATCTTTGCTGACTAATACCCGTGTCATACACGGGTTATTCTTGGCCGGGTATCTCAATTAGACACGGTTCAATGAGGTGGCATTTAGATGACTGAAGAGGCTTCATCATTATCATGCAAGAAATGCAGCACTAATAGTGCCAGTCACATGTGTGAGGACTGCGGAACTGTATTCTGTGCCGCCTGTCTTGAACCGAAAACTACAGAGTATTTTCTATGCAAGGACTGCCACCACACTCTTGGAAGACAAATACCAGGTGAGAAATTCCAAGAATGCCCGGAATGCGGGTCAGAGAGTCTTGGTGTTGGGCGTAAAACAGTCGAAGTCTGTGCACACTGCCACTCCAGTCGAACCACACTCATTGAAGATAAGAGACGGACCCTCGCACAGGAGATGCGTCGGGCTATTATGAGCCTACAATACGGACACACCAAACTTCGAGAGTTCAGTAATCGTCTTGTCTCAGCCAAGAGGCTTCTTGTGTCACTAAGAATGGCCAATTTCCTTCACTACAAGTGGCTAGAGGATAAGATCGAGGAAACTCAGACGGAGATACCAGCCATCAAGAAACGAATTGGCAATCAGGCTGAGATAATTGCTAAACAAATGGTTGCTGAAACTAAGGGTCTGATCGACTACATCTCTTGGAGTCCCAATCAGTTCTCATTCATTGAGGGTGTCGTGAATCGAATCACTGAATTGGGAATAAGTTACCGTGCTACAGTTGAAGAAACTCTTGTCCAAGCACGATTGTCCCTAGAGGAAGTAAAACGACAGCTTGATGGCTTGAGCTACTACAAGCAGGAGTTTGCTACATTCTACGATTATTCTGAGCTTTCAGTAAAGGAGCTACCAGTTTGTGCATTCCCCAAGATTACCTTGGCAGGTAGTGATTTTCTCAAGAATGACAAAGCGAATGGTACCCTGTTCATAACAAACAAACGCCTTGTATTCATTGCAGAAACAGGGCGGGTTCGTAAGAAGACTGACATCGTTTTCGATTTCCCACTCATCTACCTGAAATCAATACAGGAAGACGGACGACTCAGAAAGAGACTAATTCTGCAGATGAAGCAGGGTAACCTCAAGGTAGCCTGTAGTGATCAGACGAAGCGCGTTCTACCGGACTATGTTGAGATTGCCAGAAAGTTCGATCGATACGTTCAGACCGATCTTCAGAGAGTCAGAAAGTTAGAGCAGGCTGCAGTTAGTGTTAGTGATGTCAGATTGCGAATTGAGGGAATTGTTTACTCGATTCTATCATCGAAATCACGTGTTACACAGATTCCAAGGGATAGATATCATCAACCACAGAGACCCCAGCACCCATGGCCATCACGCGACTTTCCGGGTTATGTCCATAATGATGAGAACAA
Source organism: Candidatus Thorarchaeota archaeon (assembly GCA_016840245.1). The sequence continues at coordinate 1,940 of JAEOST010000227.1, read as the reverse complement.
TACACCACGGTCATTTCGAGAGCACCTTGAAGATACAATGGGTAGAAGAAGGACCGATGACTATAGACCACCTGCTGGACAGAATCAAGTCAATATTGAATCGTTGAAGAGGAATGCACAGGCAATAGATGAAGCAGCACGAGAAATTATTCTGCTTGTGCGAACTGGAAGAATGGTTCCAGAAGACTTCATACGTAGATATAGAGGTCTGATGCGGGACTCATACTATACCAGAAGAGAACTGGAAAGAGCTGCTAACCCACGAGAACCTCAGAGATGGTAAGTTAGACACCAAGCTCTTTCTCAAGAGCCTTGATATCTTCCTCTAATGCCTCAGCATCAGTTGCAGGTCTTGTTGCTGTTACTGCAGGTCCACCAACCTCAGCTTCAATCTCCCTCATAGCTTCAGCAAGATCATCACCTGTGACTTCAGGCATTGCTGAGTCAAAAGCCTCGTCTGCAATACCAGCCTCAATCTCAAACTCTTGGAGCTGACGAGCAATCTCATCTGCATTATCAATGACCTTTGTCGCATCCATAGAGTCACCCAACATACTGAGTATCTTTGAAACATCGTCCATGGCACGAGCTGCTTTTGCAGTGGTCTGCGCTCTTGTTAGGTGAGCGAGTATCTTTAACATCTGGAGTCTTGAACGGTCAATCGAGAGACCATATCTTCTGAAGCGAATCATCTCAGTAGCATATGTTCTATAGGCTTCGCTCTGTCCTGCTTTCCTAGCCTTAATCGCTCTAGCCTTGGTGTCGCGCTCTTCTTTCTCCATCTTGTTCCTTTGGCGCTCAAGCTGTTTTATCAGGATACGAAGCTGACTTGAAACTTCAGAGGCGTTAGGTTTCTTTCGACCCCAGGACCATGCTTTCTTTACTGGACCCAAATGACTCACCACAAGGGGATATGTTCCCTTAGAGATTCTCGCATATTTGGCGTTTAAACCTTCGTAAGGCTTGGAATATCACTGAGGGGGGATTTCATCATGTGGCGGTAATCGCCAGATAACACACAGAGATTCATAACGATACAATCCCATGAAAAACTGAGACAAATGGCCGGAGCAGACAACCATAGACTGGATAAAGGACTCAAAGCACTTCTCGAGAAGGCAATTGATCTTGATAGAAGGGGTATGCAGAAAGAGGCTGCTCGATACTATCTCCAGGCTAGCAAGATATTGATTAAACTCTCAAACTCAGCTTCACTCAGCTCAGTCAGGAAACACTACCTTGACCGTGCACAGGAATGTGTTGACAGGGTCAGATATATTTCAGGTGTAAAGAAGAAATCAAGAGGTCCAAGAGATGGAATTAGTACCCCCCCAGCTGCAGACCTTGATTTTTCATCCCCTGAAACAGGTGACACTCAACCATCAGTGGATGTTGAGGAAAATGGAGACAAGAAAAGACTGGGTGATATGATTGCAGATACCATTATTGTTGAGAAACCTGATGTCAAGCTGAGCGAGGTTGCAGGTCTTGATGAGGCAAAACAAGCTATCCACGAAGCAATAGTTGCTCCGATGAAACATCCTGAACTATTCAAGGGGAAAGCCCGACAGCCTTGGAGAGGAATCCTGCTGTATGGGCCACCAGGATGTGGTAAGACCTTGATTGCAAAGGCAGTTGCTTCGGAAGTGAACGCCACGTTCTTCAACGTGTCTGCAGCCAATATTGTGAGTAAGTGGTTGGGTGAATCCGAGAAACTTGTGAGAACCTTGTTCGAGAACGCAAGGGCGAACCAACCAGCAATTATATTCATTGACGAACTTGACTCAATAGGTGTGACGCGCTCAGGAGATGATGTTGGCGGGGAACGCAGACTCAAGACTCAGCTACTCACCGAGTTGCAGGGGCTATCAAGCAACACAGAGGAGCGAATCACTCTGATTGGTGCCACCAATCTTCCTTGGGAGATTGACTTTGCATTG
>JAEOST010000226.1 GCA_016840245.1 Candidatus Thorarchaeota archaeon | reverse complement strand
TGTGACTAGAACTACAGTCATCTTACGTTCCTTATTCAGTCTAGCTATCATTTTCATGATAGTATCGCCGGTATTAGAATCTAGATTTCCAGTAGGTTCGTCACAGAATAGAATTGGAGGACTATTTGCCAATGCGCGGGCAATGGCAACACGTTGTTGTTCTCCTCCAGAGAGCTGCATAGGTCTATGATCCCTTCTCTCAAGCATATCGACCTCGCGTAGAACCTCAAGTGTCATCTCCTCTTGCTGTTCTTTCCTGAGATCCTCGTTGGGCCAAAGAACTGCTTCTATGTTCTCATATGATGTAAGGTCATCAATTAGCAGAAATGATTGGAATACGAAACCAATCTTCTCGGCTCTGACCTTGGGCAAATCTCTCTCGCTTATGAGTGTGACATCAACTCCATCTAACAGAATTCTTCCATTAGTAGGTTGTTCAAGTCCAGCCATAACGTGTAAAAGTGTTGATTTACCACAACCCGAAGGTCCAACAACTGCAATGAATTCACCCGGCTGTATTTCCAGATTGATATCTTTCAGTGCAGCTACTGTGTTCTTTCCTCTACCATATTCCTTGTTGACGCCCTCTACTCGAATAATCGGATTACTCATCTTATCATTCCTCCCTGAGAGCCTTCATTGGCGGAATCCTCAAAGCTCTAGCATGAGCTAGTGCTAATCCTGGTATCTGAAGTATCACTATATAGAACAGGGTAGTTATCATCGGGCCTGCTTCTATTACTATCCAATCTCTCATTTGTGTGAACAAAGCAGAAGTTCCAAAGTACGCAATGAATCCTAGTATCTCTATGCTAAGTTGAAATACTATGAGAAATGCTGTGAAGGATACCAACACAACTTCTCCTATCAAAAGGAGAATAATCTCTGAATTACTCCATGATACACACTTGAGAATTGCAATATCTCGGCGTCGAAACTGTGATATTAATATTCCATAAATTGTGGAAACAACAAATGCCATGATAATTGATGTTAACCACAGGCTTGGAACAGTTAATCCTCTTGCTACATATACATACAACATTGCATATATTATGATGAAGAATAGCACCCGTTTCCTGGCGCGAAATGCAAATTTGAAACTCTTAAACAGAATCCTGAGATTCAATCATTATCCTCTCCATAGTGGCGTGTTATCTGTTTCGTGAGAATTACACTTAATCTGTGTTTCGGGTGTCTTCAGGTAGAACGGATATTGATAATTAATCAGTCAGTGGATTCCGATTCAACCTGCTCGTGTACTGGCAATCCCTCTTTCGGCCATAATTCCTTCATTAGGAGGTCTCGAATCGCAACTCTGATTGCCTCACTCCGAGAAGGATACATGCCAATCTCAACAAGTCTGTCGAGTCCCTTCACGTAAATCTCGCTCATCTTGACGGTAATTAGATCCATTGACATCCTCCCGGTATCAGTCTAGCCTTGTTTCTGTTGATATAATCCCTTCGTAACTATCGCAGAATATGACGAAAGTCGCGCCATTCCATGGGGGTATCTAGTCCGAAAAAGGCTATATAGAGTCCAATCCTTCAAACCTTTGAACTCCGTAGATGCTGGGACGAGTTTCTACTAAAAATCTGCTGATAGAGAGGAATCTGTTAATGAGCGACTCTTTCGACTACATGAGAAAAATCTGCATGATTGGTGCAGGTGGTAGTGGAAAGACCGCCATAGTAAATAGATTTCTGACTCAGAAATTCTCTGAGCAATACATTGTTACAATTGGTAGCCAATTCGCAGTGAAAACTGTAGCTGTCCCGAATAGCCATGGCGATACTGTGCGCGTCAAACTTCTTGTTTGGGACCTTGCAGGTCAGGAAAGGTTTGATTTTATACGTACTAGTTACTACAAGGGATCTAAAGGTGCCCTACTTGTATTCGATGTCACAAGAAAGAGTACATGGAAAGAGTTGCCAAGATGGTTGGAAGAAATTGATTCCGCACTTGGTGTCAGAGTACCACTTGTACTCCTCGCGAACAAAGTAGATCTCGTTGATGAGAGAGTTATCACAAAGGAGATGGCTCTTGAGTTTATCAAAGAAAACAATCTGAATGGCTATCTAGAAACTAGTGCATTGAGTGGACAGAATATTGATGATGCCTTCAGGATTCTAGCTAAGGCTACTCTAGTCTAATTTTGTAGTAGCTCTTGCACCAAAACACACTATAACATCGATTTTCACGTCTATCAATATCAGACAGTACTATCTGCGATGTGAATTTGAATGGCAGACAAGCTAAATATCAACTTTCTAGAAGAGATGACAAATGCCTTCGGTCCCAGTGGTCATGAGACTGAGGCACAGAAAGTCGCTCACGAATATGGTAAGCAGTACGCTGAAGAGATTCTCTTCGACGGACTTGGTTCAGTCATTTTCAAGAAGGGCAATAGCGGCCCGAAGATAATGCTTGCAGGGCATATCGATGAGATTGGCTTTGTAATCACTGAGATCACT
>JAEOST010000225.1 GCA_016840245.1 Candidatus Thorarchaeota archaeon | reverse complement strand
TAACTTGCATCTTGGTTTCCACAAGGTCTTCTCCACGCATCTTCTTGGATACCTCAGGTTTGAAAGTATCAAACTGAAGATATACCACAGGTTCTGCAGATGCGAACTCCTTCAAGAACTCCTGATTGGCCAATCTTACTCCATTGGTAGAAACAACAACATCATCAATTCCGAGTGTCTTGGCGTATCTCACTATCTCAATTATCTCCGGATGAAGGGTGGGTTCTCCCCCACTAAGTTGTAGTATCTCTGGATTGCTCTCATAGGAGACAAATGCATTGATCATATCTGCAATCTTTGAAAATGGAACGTGGTCTCCAAAGGGTGAGGATGAGAAGCAGATATTGCAATTAAGATTGCATTGCCCTGTAATCTCTATTACACCAATACAGGTATGTTGGCGATGTGAGGGACATATCCCACAGTCCTGTGGGCATCCCTTTTCCACTTTGCTAGACCATTTGAACGGAGTCGAACCCGGTCTATCGAATTTCAGTGACCAGGTCCAATAGTCTACATCTGTAGAAAGGAGTACTCGACTTGAACCATGTTCGGGACAAGTCTTCTGAAGATAGACATTTCCAGAATCCAATATCTCTTCTGATTTTACAAGTCTTTTGCAGATTGGGCAGAGTCCAGTCATCTGGAAGCGCCTTCAGAACTTTTAGGCTTGGACATGGTTCTCTTGAAGGCGCCGCCTGTGATATGTATGTCTATGCAAACATTCGCCAATACTCTACTTTCAGTATCTAACGTTCCCTCTATCTCATCCAATCAAGGTAGATGACAAAGAATGTGATCGCACCTAAGATGATCTTCATAGTATTGAGGAATGCACCTAAATCTGCTCCGCCCATAGCGCCCATTGCTGCTGGGAAGAATGGCAACACGCCCATGAAGAGGAGAATGACACCAATCATTATCAGCCATGTCTTTGAATTCATTTTCTCTCCTTCCAAAAAGGCTGAGAATATCGTAAGGAGAGCTATGACGACCTTCACCATTGCGAAGATGTCCTGTGGGATGAGGGCATTGATCTCTGGTATCAATGCAATAATTCCGAAGATAACAAGCCCGAGGGCATTAATCCATAACCAGATACGCGATTCCAGTAGCTTCATAAGCATCACAATAACTATTGTTAACCACAGTTCTATTTAACTGTTAGGGACTATCCCAAACTTCAGAGGTATGGCAATGAAGAGCAATCCAATCCAAGAAGCATGGCCAGAGGCAGGAAGTTACTGCTGGGGCTGTGGCAAGAACAATGAACATGGACTACAACTACAGAGCTACTGGGAGGACGATGAAGTTGTAGCAACTTGGATACCAAAAGAACATCATCTAGCATTTCCAGGCGTTCTCAATGGTGGAATCATTGCAACTCTCATAGACTGTCATGGCACAGGCACAGCTAACGCAGCAGCCCATAAAGAAGCAGGAGGATCAGATAACCACTTCATGCATGTGACGGCCGGAATCTCTGTGAAATTTCTGAAACCCACTCCCCTTGACAAGCCTGTAACTTTGAGAGCAAAGATTACAGAGAGGACTGAACATAAGATGACAGTTTCATGCACCCTCTACTCAGGTGACATGAAGTGCGTAACAGGAGAGGTTTTCACAGTCCGAGTGGATCAAGCACTGTTTTTGGATTGATTTCACTCAAACTCCTCAATTCCACTATCTTATTACAGAATCGAATTGAAATCTTCGTTTCTAAGAAATTTAAAGAATGAAATCAATGTAAGATGCTATCAAAACGAAACCATTTTGCTTAGGAATGATTTCGAAACATGGGGAGTACGAAATCCTTTATGAATCCTTCAAAGCATATCCAATAATCTTTATATTAACGATAGTTGCGGCTTGAAAGAACCTAGAGAGGAGTATATCCGATGCCCAGACTGAAAAATAAGGTTACATTTACGATACTAATTGGCTTACTTGTGGTTACTTTTGGTTTCGCTTCAAATTCATTGGCCCGTTTAGGTTACACATCAGAGTGTGGAAGTTGCCATAGCACAACTGGTGTACTGACACTCACATCCGATGCTGGTGGAACAATAGATGCTGAAGTGGGAACTCCCTTCATTTTGGAGGTCTACTCCACGGGCTATTCTGAAAGTGATAACCAGTATGCGATAAGTCTGCAGGATGGATGGGCTGACAATGATCAGTTCTCATTCACTGCCATTGAAGTACAAGATGGTAGTACTGAAGATACCAATGCCGCACAGAATGAGATTACAACTTCATTCACATTCACGCCGCTCTCAGGAGGTTCACATACGATACGGGTCTGGGTTGCAGCTAAGGATGATTTAGCTACGAGCCTTGATGTATCGGTCTCTGTGTCTGCTGGAGACACAACCCCTCCGACTATTGATAGTCCTAGTGACATGCTGATTTCTGTAGGCGATCCTCTAGCAAGTGTGACATGGAATCCATTTGACGAGGAACCTGATAGTTATGAGATTCTAGATAACG
>JAEOST010000224.1 GCA_016840245.1 Candidatus Thorarchaeota archaeon | reverse complement strand
CTTGATGAAAAGACTCGGTATTGACCTCGGACGTCTTCAGCTACTGCGCGATATATGCTAGCAAGGTCTGTTGCGAGTGTTCCGGATGCAGGGTCCATTGCGAAGTAGATTGAGCCGCCAGTCTCATGAGCTATTTGCTGCAAGAGGCCGACTTGAGCATCATCACCTATCAATACTACATCCATCACGGTATTGTTACCTGATATGAGATGTCGAACAGCTTCGATATCGAACGCTCGATTTTCTTTACCATCAGACAGGAGAACTATATGCGTGACATGATTCGGATCACTATTTGCATAAAGCTCTTCCTGCGCAACAAACATTCCATCACCCACAGAGGTCCAACCTCCAGTCGTAATAGCGTCAATGAGGTCTAATATCGTGGTTCTAACTGTTGAAACATCGTCTAGGCCTTGCAGCAGCAATGCATCTTCATTGAATTGTACGAGTGATAGCATGTCTGGTGAATTAAACGAATTCACATAAACTCGGGCTGCAGCTTGAGCTGCATCTATCTTGTCATTCGATCCCATACTCCCAGACTTGTCTATCACAATGACACTGTCCGTCCACTCATCGGTGTATGCAACACTCGATAGTTCAGTATCCGAGGTATCACCAACAGTGAGTGTTAGATCATATGACCCGCCTGCAGCTTGAACTGGTGCTCTCAACTCAAGGAAATATAGACCCATTACAAAAGCTGAACTCAATACTGGTGTCACGATGCCACCAACTTCAACCTCAAATTCATCGATTGAGAGTCCAATGATTGGATTCGTTTGATCATTAATATCAGCAATGATGAGGAACTTGTCAGGGTCATCAAAATCGCCAACATATGCGGGGTTGGTCTCTAGTGGGTTTAGAATGTCAACTGTCAAGGTGTCAACTGGTGTAATAGAATAGTCAAATTCAGCCCAATCGTCTTGATTATTTTCAAGACCTGCTACCACTAAGACAATCTCATCCGCATCAGCGTAGAAACTACTTGAGAAAGAGGTTCCTGTTGTGTTACGTTCAATGATAATGTCACCGTCTTTGACAACCAGCATATTGACGAATAGACCATTTTCTGTTTCCTCTGTCATTTCAACTTTGTAGAAGTTAGATGTCTGATGGTCACATCTGAATCGATAATACTTTGGCATCCATTCCGCAACAAATGCAGTTCCATCAACCAAATCCCCATCTACCGGCGCTTCATCCTTATTGAATGCAACTGAATCATACTTGAAGGGAGTTTGTGTTTCATCATCATATTTGTACTTGTCAGGAACACTGGGTCCAGTGAGATCTTTTGCATAGTTCGTAATTATAAAGTCACAGAAGAAATCCTCGAAAGTCACTCCAGTATGACCAAGATTTACCAATGCTTGATTAATGACAGGAATTGGATCGCCAGCACTACCGATAACCTCAGCTGCTTCCCAGAATTCAACAAGGAAATCAATTCCTAGTTGCACTTCTCCTGTGGTGTGTCCGTACTTCTCCATACCATAAGTCCAGAACAACGCCGCATCGTACGAGAGATCCATCAAGGTTCTGTCAGGATTTCCAAGATACCCATTGACCTGCCCTAGAAAACTGGCAAAATCTGTTCCATCTGACTCATCAGTAAAATCATAGAGTTTGTCCTGAACAGCTCTTGCATGTCCCTCTAATGTCCAGAGGTTACCCCAAGGTTGCCAATCTGGAAGACCGTTGAGTGGGTAATTTAGTTGAATTGTGTGGAACATCTCATGCCCTGGTATGGTATGGTTCTCTACTCTCGTCACATCGCCATGGAAATCATTTCCTGCAAAATAAGATGCAAATCCCATATGATCAGCATTAGCATAGGCATTGAGTGCAGCAAAATGATAGATGAACACATCTAATGGTGTATTTGGAGGGTTGAGACCCAATCCCATATACATCGCACGTATTTGCTCTAAGATATTACCAAAATCCTGAACCCGTGCATCAGTCACAGCGTCATCAGGATAAAGCCCATCATTGTTAGTATAGTCAATATTATAGTTAGTTGTAGCCTCATTATCGGTAAGGAAGCCTGGTTGAGCCACTCCAAAACTACAGAGGGGACTCAACACGAGTGTCATCGCTACAATACAAACTAACACAATTTCTCGTACATTCCTCATTTTTTGATACACCTGAATTATTTATGTAAATGATATTGTGTTCCCATGTTCCTAATAAAACCAGTAGGTAGCAAAATCCTAAGCAAGATAATCTATGGATACTGGAATGAAATCGGGTCAAAAAATAAAAAAGAGAGCGGTTGGAATATTCCAACCGCCATTATTTTGATAGTATATCGAATAATGCATTCAACAAAGTCAGTTACGTCTAAACACAAATGCGATTACTAACGTTACTACAAAGCCTATTCCTATACCTATGAGCATTGATGTGTCAAACCAGATGATTCCAGGGGATGATACTGTAAAGCTGACAACACTACTAGTTGCACCCATCAGTGTGTTATCACCCGCCCAGTAGGTTGATACTGTATAGTTGCCAACAAGAGATGTTGCTGCAAACATTGCAGAATAGGCCCCTGTATCATCGGTCATGGTATAGAGTTCGTGTACATCACCACTTGGTGTTGTGACATGTAGAGTCACAAGTACACCGCTT
>JAEOST010000223.1 GCA_016840245.1 Candidatus Thorarchaeota archaeon | reverse complement strand
TTGACGGCAACAAATAGTCGTATGTTGAGCTCATTCTCAAGATTCCCTTCTTTTGGTTCTTGGCGTATGGGTGGGGGAATTGTCCAGAGCGATAAAAGCCTAGGGCACTAATAAGGTTTCGTAGAATGTTCACACAGAAACACAAACCTAGCTAATTGGAACAGAGTAGTAGTGGAAATCAAGAGTAAATCCAAATATTTGTGAAACAGTGCGATTTCGTTGGACAAGAGGTAGCTTTTTCTCGTATTCGAGTCCCCCAGTAACTGTGGTCCAGATGACAGGAAAGTTGTTCGGAACAACCGGTGTCAGGAAAGTATACGGAAAAGAGTTCGATGTCGAGATGGCAATGAATCTTGGAAGGGCTCTTGGGACTCATTTGGGTAGTGGAACCGTTCTCCTAGCACGAGACGCAAGAACCACTGGTCTGATGGTCGAGGATGCACTTGCAGCAGGTCTGATGTCTACAGGAGTCAATGTTGTAAGAGCAGGTCTGATACCAACCCCAACACTGGCATTCACAACCATGAAGCGCGGATATGACGCAGGTGTCATGGTTACAGCATCTCACAATCCTCCTGAATATACAGGAATCAAGTTCTGGTCTCGTACGAGTATGGGATTCACAAACAAAGAGGAAACAAAGCTAGCACAACTCTATGAGTCGAAAGAGTTCAACATTGCAGATTGGGATTCCCTTGGTGAACAACATGAAATTGATGATGCGGTCGATGACCACATTCAAGCCCTACTAGCAGCCTCTGACTCCGATCTCATCAAGTCCAAGAACTTCCGAGTAGTGGTAGACCCGGGCAATGGAGCTGCATGCGTCCTAACACCATACCTAATGCAAAAGCTAGGATGCAAGGTTGTAACCATCAATGGACAACCAGACGGTCATTTCCCAGGGCGTAAGTCAGAACCAGAAGAGGAGTCACTTGGTGACCTTATGGCTATGATAAACAAGACGGGCGCTGACCTAGGAATAGCACATGATGGGGATTCGGATCGTGTGGTCTTTGTGACAGAAAAGGGAGAAGTAATTCGCGGCGATAGAACTATTGCGCTATTAGCACGTGAGGTTCTCAAGACTGCAAAGAACAAGAGGATCGTCACCACCGTTGATAGCTCACGAGTCTTGGATGAGACCGTTGAGAAGGCAGGTGGTAGTACCACAAGAACCCCGGTTGGGGATATTCAGGTTGCGATTAAGATGAATGAAGAAAATGCGACCTTTGGAGGTGAAGCATGTGGCGTCTTCATCTATCCTGAATTTCATCTTGCTCCCGAGCCTTTCTTGACTGCATGCAGAATTCTAGAATTAATGGCAAATACAGGACGCTCATTTGGTGATCTCATTGCAGAAGTGCCCATATATCCACTAAAGAAGACAAAAATCCAGTGTCCTAATGATAAGAAAGCAAGTACTATGAAAGAACTCGCAGATACCCTACCCGGGAGCATAGACGATGTGATAGATGTCATTACCGTTGATGGTCTAGGAATCATTCTGAAGGATGCATGGGTTCTTGTCAGACCATCAGGTACAGAACCAGTGATAAGAATTACATGTGAAGGTTCTACTGAAGAGGAAGTAACGAAAATTCTGAATGCAGCCAAACTTGTAGTTGAAAACACAATCGCAGTAGGCAGTTAACACCAATTCTGGGAACCTTATACTTCCAGACAAGGTTTATAGCCGAACCTAGCACTCAAGCTATCTAGAGGCGCAAAAATGTCCGATAAGAAAGACGAAGATGCTGGATTCATCATGGATGAATTTGAATGGGCTCTTGCTGACCCAACTGCAGAGCGTCTTCGAGAGATGGGTGAAGTTGTCACTATTATCACATCCAAATTAGTGAGCGCCATTGATGCTCTTCAAACAGAGATTAATGGAGTGAAGGGCAAACTCAGTGATTTTGAAATGAAGATTAACGGTCTAGAAACTAGAGTCTCACGAGGCGTGGCCGCAAGTCCATCGGCAGCCGCTGACACTCCAGCAATGGCAAGTGCACCTACTCCTACACCCGCACCTGCCTCAGCCCCACCACCCAGTGCAGGCGGAGGCGGTGGAATGATGGGTGAATTGAAAGCACTGCTGGCAGCGAGACGAAAGAAGGCAGAACCCAGCGAATAATCTTCAGCTTGACACGCTACAACAGAGATTCAACACTGTTTTCAGGATAGAAGGGTCCGACATGTTTAGGCAGTTCTATAGTGAAAGCTTCTGCCCGATCACAAGCTGCTTGTACACCACGTAGTCTTGTCCGTGCTTCATAGAGTTTGATATAATAACTATCAGCTTTTGGAGTCTGAGTTTTATGTTCACTTAAGGCCTTTAACGCGGTCTCGTATGTGTCAGTTACATTGACCATGATATTTGGTATTGCCAGAAGGGAGTTGACTTCCATATGATAGATACGTTCAACCTTGTGTGCATTCTCGTACATTGTGACATGTGATGCCCACTCAACGGCTTCACTCACAATACCTGCACACATGATGTGGTTCCGATTGTAGTCAGTTGGTGAATGAGTAATAACGATTGATGGTCGTGAAGCAAGTATTGAATCAGCAATCTCAGAAGATAGTGAGATATCAACAGCAAAAGCATCTCGTATATTGGAGTATACCTTTCTCACTCCTAAGATAGCACAGGCGGAAGTGAGTTCTTTATTTCGTTCCGTACTTCCAGTGAGACATAGCACGTCAACAGGAATACCCAAGTCTACATGTTTACGGATAGTACCTCCAGCACCAAGACACTCATCATCAGGATGAGCAACTACAACAAGGACTGACTGATCTCTAGAGGCCGTCATGGGTCTATGGTCTATTTGCCATCTAATCAAGTTTTGGCAAAACGGATTATCCTCCACCAATCGTCTTTACTCGGGACATTGCTTCAGTGTAATACTCAGACTCACCATCAAAGAATGTTTGACCTTCAACCTTAGAGCGGTAGAGCCTTTCAGCTGCCGTATCTGCAGTAATCCTTTCCGAGGCAGAGAAACGATCTTTTCCTTCCAGTCCCATAGCTATCAGGACTATTGCAACAAAAAGCACGAACATAGCCACTAGCATCTATTTGTCCTCTGAGTTCACTCTAAGTCAATATTGATTTCAAGTGTAATATGATTTTCGACAGCATTTCCCAGACCATTTGCCTTAAAGGGAACGGCGTGGATTTCTCGAAAACGGTGAGATGAATGCGAATCGGAGTCAACCTATATCCCTCAGTCGGCGGTTCAGGATATCTCGCAACTAGACTTGGTCAGCAACTGGCTAACAAGGGGCACACTATACACTTCATCACATATCAAAGACCATTCTCACTTATGTGGGAACAAACGCCAGGAGTCTATGTAGATTTAGTTGATTCATTTGACTATCCACTCTTCCGAAATATAGGGCCTCCTTACACAATGGCATTATCATCCAAAATCATCAAGATAGCGAGAGACTCGAAGCTTGACCTCATTCACTCACACTACGCAATCCCCCATGCTATGTCAGCATATATGGCTCGAGAGATAACAGGGATACCATATGTTGTCACGCTGCATGGATCAGATGTTCATACACTTGGAATTGACCCTGCATACATGCCTGTGGTGAAGCACACAGTTGAGCAAGCCAATGGGGTTACAGCGGTCTCTGAGTTCTTGAAGAAGAAGGCTCAGAATGAGCTAGGTATTGAGCGGGATATAACAGTCATTCCCAACTTCATTGATGTCGAAAGTTTCGTTCCGAGAGCGGGTTTCAAACTAATTGTTGAGAGCGGTTGTGTTTCAGTAAGAAAGAATGAGGAAGCTAAAGAGATCGACCCCGATGTTAGAGTCCTGCTCCACGCGTCAAACTTCAGGAAAGTCAAACGAGTGGTTGAATTGATTGAGATTATGAGAATTGTAGTGGACCACTATCCCAAGACCAAATTGGTGATTGCCGGAGACGGACCAACGAGAATAGATGTAGAGAGAAGGATTGAAGCTTTAGACCTCTGTGATAACGTCCACCTTCTAGGTATCAAGAGCAACATCCAAGACATAATGTGTTCAGCTGATATGTTTCTCCTGAACTCAACACTTGAAGGGATGCCCCTAGTATTACTCGAATCGATGTCCTGTGGTCTTCCTGTCATCACTACTCCTGCAGGAGGAATCCCGGAACTTGTGAGACCGGGTAAGGATGGAATTGTAACTGAGGGGTATGAAGAGGACGAGTACGCTCAAGCTGTAATCGAGATAATTGAAGATGACAAGCTCAGAAGGAGAATGGCAGTATCCGGTAGAAAGAGAGTGACTGACTCGTTCTCGATAGAGAAGGTAGTTCCAATGTACGAGAAGGTCTTTGAGGACGCAATGTCAAACTAGCTGGTGGGAGAGATATTGAAACGAAGTATTTCATCAGTCTATCAAGATTTCATCTGGAGAGATACCAGCATAGAACTTGCCAAGAAACTCTATAACAACCCTCCAAAGACATTCGGAGCTGCTGTAGAACGGATACCTGCTTTAATGAAGAAGTACCAAGAAACAGGTTGGTTTGATGAGGCGCATTTCAATAAATTCAGACACGGGGTAAGGGAAGCAAACCAATCTATCTCAGCCCTCTCAAGTAAAGTGAATTTCAATATCAATCGATTGGAAAACGGTGGCATCGAGGCTGCGCATCAAGCTGTTGCTCTTGGTGGACCTTGCTACATCCTGAATAAAGCAGCTACAGCCTCGGCATTGGCAGCAATGGCCCAAGGCTCAGGTCATGACGTTGCTCCATTCTTCTTTGTAGCAGACTATGACATTGTGCAACCCGAGTTAACCAACATCAGAACCCCCATCATGGGACAGGATGGTAATCTCATCAGCATACCAGTTCCAGTGGGGTACGAGTATTCTCCAGTTTCTAAAATCCCGGTTCCCAAATACCATGACTGGTACGAGGAAGTCGAAGAATCTATTCGATCAAGCTATAGTCCAATATTCAAGATTCTTGAAGGACATACAAGGACTCTTTTTGATGAGAGGTTGGAACAAGCCCTGAGTATTATCCGGTGGGCATATCTAAAATCTGCCACCCTTGACGAATGGACCCTCCATATCCTTGGACGTGTCCTGAATATTGAAGGGAATCTTGGTATTCCATTGATACCATCATCGTCCCCATTCATTCGGAGTATGCTTGTCAGAGGAATGGAATTTCTACTAACTAAGGAAAACAGAGATACATTTCTGAAAGTCCATGCAGAGAGTACATCATATATCAAAGAACATGGATATGATCCCGGCATAGGTGCCCGTTCTTCTGAGTATGTCCCATTTTATTACGAGTGTCCTGAGGAACAATGCAATCGTAGCAGGACTGAACTACGCTACGAAGAAAAGGAGGGCAACATACTCCTCTCAGGAAAATGCCCATCTTGCAAACAAACGCTTGAGGTGGAAACCTCCTCCTCGAAGCCCGACTTGGAATCTGTTGAGGACTTCCTATCACCCAGGGTTGACACTAGACAGATGATCATCGACATGTGTTTCCCAGTGTTAGCTCATGTTGGAGGTCCAGGAGAAACTGCATATTATGCGCAGGTCATCCCGATTGCGCAATCGCTCTCAATTCCATTTCCCATGTTTGTTAAGTATCCACGGGCCTACTTCAATACACCTTGGAGTGAGTCACTCGCCCAATCGTTGAAAGAAAAGGAAATTCCAGTCCTACACCAATCAGAGATGTTCAAGCTAACTGGCAAAGTCAATCGTTTCAGGAAAAAGAACAGATATGATGAGATGAATTCTGCACTTCATGAGTTTGAATCTCTACTTATGGATACTCACAAGGATCTAAATCGCACTCTAAATGAGATAATAGACAGGATGAAAACCCCCGAGGGGAAGAAGGAGAACGAACTACCAATAACACGACTCGAGTTAGAACGTTACCTCAGTTGGACATTCGGGCAGTTCACTGAAGGAAAATTAGGACAGGAATCGTCTTGGTCTTGGATAGAATGGGCTCTCAACTCAGGACTCCACGATATCTTTGGGCCATATCTAAGGGCCTATGTATCGGAATTGATGAACGGAAGTACAACGTTCATCAATTTCTCGATATAGCTAGTAGGGGACGAGTCCAACTAGAACGATGACTATCAGCCAAGTTCCTTGGTAAGTAGTTTACCCATTAGGGTTATACCCTCAGTGATTATTTCGGGAACAGCGTATGAGAATCCAAGTCGCATAGTGTGGTGTTCTGGAACACTTGGTACAAGATCATTACCGCCATTAGCCAGTTTATATCCAACCTGAGGATAGAAAGGCCCTCCTGGAACAAAGAGAAGGTCATTGGGTAGGGCTACAGATTCCATGAACTTTCCACTGTGAAACTCCTTATTGTCACTCTGCCACCAGACAAAGAATCCTCCTGTGGGGTGAGTCCGCTCTCCTGCTGGGAATGACTCATCCATTGCCTTAGCCATGGCTTCATACCGCTGTTGATAGAGAGGAATGCTCCTCTTCAGGGCATCATCGATGTGTTTCCGGTAATATTCGTCAAGAATCCGTTGCATCAGTACCGATGTGCATAGATCTAAGTAGCCTTTGGCCTTGAGAACTTGTTCTCTCACGTTTACTGGTAGAACTGAGTATCCGACTCGTAGAACAGCCGCTTCCTTACTTGTAGTTCCAAGATAGGCCACTCGAGTGTTATCCTTGTCAAACACCTTGATGGGTTTGGGATTCTTCTTGAACTGGACCTCAGCGTACGCTGAGTCCTCTATGAGAAGAACGTCATGGTTCTCACAGATATCGAAGAGTGCACGTCTTCTCTTCTCCGGGATTGTTGTGCCTTTCGGGTTATCAGAATCAGGAACCACATATAGGATATCCGGGTTTTTCCCAAATTTCATCTTAGAGAGATGAATTGCTTTCTCTACATACTCTGGAATTATACCATCCAAATCTGTGGGAACAATGATTAATCTGGCTCCTAGCTTTACCGCGGGAGCAATAAACCCAAGGTAAGCTGGAGAGGGAGTGATAATGACATCACCTGGATCAATGATTGTGTCTAACAAGGCGTATAGTGCCTGTTGTGATCCACTAGTGACCGTCACACATTCCCAGTCATTTTCACAGTCGATTGGAATATCACGGACCTCATGGAGACGTTTAGCTAGTGTCTTCAGAAACCATGGTTGTCCTCCAGTAGGGCCATAATTGAGGTCATCAAGGGCCATTTTGGAGTCTTGCTTATACTTATCACTTAGCTCAGCCATAATTTGTGCAAAGACATCAGTGGGCATGATACCAGGCTTTCCGCCGGCAAAGTAGTATTTTACGTTATATTTCAAGAGTGCACGAATCTGGGACTCTTCAATAAAACCAGTCCAGGTCGCAAACGCGTAACCAGTCTTGTTCGTCATAAGAATTCCTTCCAAAGAGGCTGTTTACCGAATACGAAACTAAAGGGCCATGTACAAATCTGTACATGACACACGAAATCTAGTTGAGATTCCCCTTTATCTGTTTCTTTTCCCTCAGACCGTATTGAGACCTCAATGTACACTTGTGTACCTGATAAAGTTGCATCTGCACCTATTTCCAAAGTCGTGCCACACAGTAATCCCACGGAATGTGAAGAGGGATTAGAAAAGGAAGTCAAAACTAGCGATGCTCAAATCCCAATACTCATCAATTTGGATTCAACTTGAAGATCTAGGTTTGGAAAGTGGTAGTAGAAGAATTAATTCTCATTCGCCATGGAGAGTCAAGACATCTGGTTGAAGATATGACTGGAGGATGGACCGATACTCGTCTTACTGACAGGGGTATTGCTCAAGCGAATGCAGTGGCCAAGAGTCTTCAATTTTTACTTAAGGAACTTGATTATACTTTGTTCTCGAGCGACTTACTCAGAGCATCAGAAACTGCAGAGATAATTGCCAAATATATCAGAAAAGAGCCAATCTA
>JAEOST010000022.1 GCA_016840245.1 Candidatus Thorarchaeota archaeon | reverse complement strand
GACTGTCATTGACCCGTTCACCAAGAACTTAAAGACAATATCAGCCCTCGTAGGTTCGAAGAGGACCTTGATTGTCTTAGGATCGGAGATAATCTCCAGATCCTTCATTGGCTTTACTTTAGATTTTGTAGACAATTCAAATTCCTCCGACGAAACTAATTCCTGGATGTTCGTCCTCTGTATGTGTTGGTTCAATTGCACTCAGAATGAGGTATACTCTGCTCAGAGATATTGATATGGACGGAACAATGATGAGAATATCAACAAGTGCCCAAATTCCAAACAGTATCATGAATATCGACCCTATTCCAAAGAATGCACTGCCCTCTATCACGAATGGAGTCAGAAAGATTGCAGGTACAAATGGAAGTGTCAGGATACCAATGTAACTAAGCCAGACCGAGAAAATACGGTCAAAGTATGTATAACTCATCCTCAAGGTTGTCTTCAGTGCTTTGAAGGCAGACTGACCATCAATGATTGATGGAAACAGCATTGTAAGCGATCCACTGGATATCGTCACCCAGAGTGTCGCAACTATTGCAAGAAATGCATTTGTAATGTTGCTTGTTACTCCACCCATGTAGAACAGAATCATGACTCCCAAGAATATTGGGCCAATGACCACTAAGAAGACAATTATCCCGCCTATGGCTAATGGGACGAACTTGCGTCGATACCAGGTGAAGACTCCTTCAGCCCTGGCACCTTCACTCTCCACTATCTCTCGACCCATCCCAAAAAGGACACCAATAGCAACAAAGAGAGGACTTAGGAATGGCAATAGGACTAAGACGAAGAAGCCTATGGTTGTTACAGCTTCAGGACCCAGGAATAGATTTTCTAAGGACATGAAGAATCCAACCATTCCTGCAGGACCTCCTGCGAATACCATCAATCCCAAGACAAACACAATCATGAATAGAGCAATGAACACCGCTGTGACAATCAGTATACCGATCATCCCTAAAAGAAAGGTGAGTATGTTCTTGGATGCGTACTTGATTCCGACCGTGATGTCGTCAACAAGTGTCTTGAGGTTGCTTCGTTTCTCCATCTTATCGTTGCCTCCGAAAATAGTTATGTGAGAATGCCGCCCCTACTAAGTAGAAGAGGCACTCTCACGGGGGGGACCATCCAATTAAAGAATTGGTATCGCAATCTGCACTGGCGCTGCGATTTCCTTACCTGTCATATCAGCGTAGACGCGGACGAATGCAATGATGGTCATGGGGAGGAACACCAAGAACCAGAGGATAGCTGCTATGACTGTCCATGCAAGAACCAATCCAGTGATAGGATTGAAGAAGGCCCCCATGGTTGTCAGAGCTGGTGTCAGAAGACCTAGGACAATGACTGGACCGAACATAAGTGCGAAGAGAATGATCACTCCACTGAGTAGACCGAATACTCTATCGAAGCGTCCGATTGCCAAATCAAAGGATTCCTTGAATGCGTCCATAACACCAGCTCCGTAGGTGATGGCTGGGAAGACATTGGCACAAAGCCCTACTGTGAGGAAGACCCAAACGAAGGTTACGGCTGAAAGGAGTAGAGAAAGTTCATTGGAGATCATGTAACCAGATAGAATACTGGCAGAGCCCCACATGACTATCATGGGGAGGAGTATAATCACTGTAAGGAGGATTCCAGCACCGAAGAAGGTGGAGAACTTGTGCCTGAAGTATGTGAATGCATACTCAGCCTTGGTCTGACCAGTTGCTACCAGCTGCTTGCTCACACCATAGATCGAACCAATCACCGTGAATAGAGCGGCGACGAATGGAACTAGGAAGAGCAAGGCAAGACCACCTATACCCCAAGGATTAGTAGCCGCTACACCAGTCCACCAGCTCCCAACTGCAGCCCAGTAGGCTGGATTGGGACCCAAAGAGAAGAAAACCACTATGGCGAGTGGGACTGCTACAACTACCAACATTAGAACTAGCAATATTGCCATCCCAATGTGAGCTAATAGGTAGGTCAGAATGTTGTTCGAGGCGAGTCTGTAGCTCGCCTTGAGATCGTCAAGAATTGTGTTAAAGTTCGTAGACATTATTATTCACTAAGTATAGTATGACATACAATTGTATTTAAACGTTCCGTTTTCATCAAACGTTCGGCGGATTGCTAACGATAGGCATAAATGCAACGTTCGACAGAAATTAATTAAGATTTAACAATACATAGAGAGTTTTCACAATGAAGAAAGTACTACTCATTTTCGATACGAAGTTTGGAAATACTGAACAAGTTGCTAGAGAGATCGCTAAAGGGATTGAGGACTCTAACGAAATAGAATGTGCAGTCATAAACCAGAAGGAGGATGACAATGTTGACTACTCCCTGTACGACGGCTTTCTCTTTGGAGGTCCTGTCCATGCCTTTAGACCCGCACGTGGTATCAGAAAGGCTGTTGATAGAGCGTGCAAGGCAGGTCTTGATGGGAAGTTAGTTTCCACTTTCGACACCTATCAGGCTGCGAGTCATAAACACAAGGGCACAAGTGGACTCGAAAAGACCTTGAAGAAGAAGGCACCAAGTGCACGATTAATCACACCTGGATTTTCAGCCATAGTCTTAGGTCAACAAGGACCACTCGATGATACCGAGCCTGCGAAAGCACGCGAGTTTGGAAAGTGTTTTGCTCAAGAGCTTGGCTAGTTATCATATACAATGGGACCGCATGGTCTCATTGTCAACACCTTTTCTTTTCTGCAAGTAAAACAAATACGTCTAAGTAGTCATCATCTAATTGCAGAACCATGGTGTACGATATTTTTGCGCTTACGAGTGAGGAAGCAATAGAAATAGGGGATGATGAAGATATCATTCAGAAGGAAGAAATTGTGGCAACTCTGAGAGTGGGCATGAGTAGGTTCAGAGAATGCTTCGATCAGGGCTATAATTGGTTTGAATTAATCAATGCAGGGGAATGTGATGGGGGTGTTTCAGGTCTAGCAATTGGGAAGTACATCCTGTTAAAGGACCTACAACATGCAGTTGAGGTTGCTGAAACACATGATCCACAGGGGAAATTGACACTCGATGGGAAAGACAGATGGATACATCGAAAGCCTCAGCTGATAGGATTCATGCAGAAGTGCATTGATTGGTGCATCAGCAATAGCCAGGACAGAATTTACATCTACTTTGGGTGAGGTTACTGCCGAATCACGATTGCGATTTGTATTCTGCCATGTACCGATTCATGAAAAGACTGATCCATTTGTGGAAATCTCCATATATCTTCTGTATCATGGGCAGGTCTACACGATCTCGAAGAATCATGTCCACCGTTGCCTTTCTCAGGAAGGGATAGTAATGGGGTAGTGGAAAGACATTCATGGGGAATGCCCGATGATTGGTCAGGAAGATATTGATTCGTTCAACCCATCGAGCATTTATCATATCCTCTGAGTAGCTAGTGGGCTCTTCTATCATAAGAGAATCAATCTCTGACAACAGGGGGGAGAAAATCTCACGTTGCACTTGGTCGAAGGTGAATCCTTTTGCGTTTGCTGTCGTATCCTCGGTGACCTTTCTGTAGAGATCAGCCAAGTCATCAGAACCGGGGACGGAGTACATAGCTCTCTGGAAACGCATCAACCGAGTCATCTCAGAAGTGAGTCTACGTTCCTTCTCCTGTACCGTGAACACATGAATGAAGTTGGTGCTGTCCCAACCCTGTGCATTAAACCAGTCCTTGTAGTTCTGGATGGTCGACCGATAGTCAGTGGGCATCCTCAATTCATGAGGGCTAGTGATACTCCAGATATTGAGAAATATGAAGGGAGGAATATCTAGATCAATCCTCTCAGTGATTCTGTAACTTGGGAAACAGTAGTTCCCATCCAGTATGATTAAATCAGGTTGAAAGACTGCCCGGTCCTTCTCTTGGGCGAACTGAGTGGTTGATTTTGTGATCATCTCTATTGTCTGTTCGGATGTCAAGGGTTGGAATGCTCTACTGCGAACAAGATGGAGACTCTCTCTGAGAGGGAGATAGTATGCGGTGCCAGTCTTTTCTAGAGAGAATGCAGCTTCAAACGCACTCCCGTTATCAGCAGGAATATGTTGCATGGCTTGAAAGAGGTCCTGATTTGTGTGGTTGATATCAATGAGCAAGACCTTCATTGGCGGGCTCTGAGTTAGTGCCCATGTAGCCAAGTTGATTGAGATAGGAGTTTTACCACTCCCACCTTTGTTGCTAGTCACAATCATGGTCAATGGTTTTTTCATCTTAGCATACCTCCTGTCAAGAACTCTAGTACTGTGCCCCAACCAACAAAGAGGATGACATCAGTAATAATCTGAATCAATACGACCCCAATGAAAGCAAACAACAATTTTCTAATGATACCTCGAGGTGAGGATATTCGAGCAAGATCACTACGAGCCCTCTCTAGCAGTCGAATATCGGACTTCATATCCCGAGTTGCATCCTCAAGCTTTGCCTTCACATATCCAAGGTCATTTGAGAAGAGAGCCTCCTCTACCAGAATCATCTCGTTCTTCCATCTACTGGTGTATGTTCCTAGCGCGTCAGAAACTCTAGTACGATTGGATTCGACCAAGGTTTCATAGCGGCCAACCTCGTAGACAACGACTTTGATAACACTTACCAGAACAATCACTGTTCCAAGACTGAGTGCACTGCTTAGGAAGAATCCAAGCTCCAGAAGAGGATTACCAGAAAAATGCTGTTGCAGAATTGAGAATCCTGCTAGTCCTGTGGTTTTATACAATGCAATCCAGAAGAGAAGTCGAATACTTAGAAGGAATCGAGAGATACTCATCCTCCACCAAGCAATAGTGGGTGTGCCTCCAGCACTGAATGAGCGATGAATAAAAACCGAAAAGATAACCCCTCCGACATTGAGGATAAATATGAAACTCAAAAGAATCAATCCAAGTCCAAAAGCAACATGGATCCATCCATCCTCTTCAAACACACCGGCAGCTACTTCATCAATCGCAGCTTGAAGTGCAATGAAGTCCCACTCCGCTAATGCCTGCTGGATACCTTGTATCAGGTTTGGATGTGTAAGAAGATACCCGATATAGAACACACTGAATAGTAGTATCACTGCTATCGAGGCTGCACTGACAGAGACGAATAAGCGCTCGATGCGATTGTCTTGGCTAGTTCTATGGGTCTGAGTCATATACTCATACCTCGGCGGCGGCGTTTTGGTAAAGTACTACTAATTCCTATTCAATGCTATTTAGGCATATGTTGTATCTAGTCCATCATATATAAAGAAAAACTACCTTCGTCTTCGAAATATGTAGGCAATCAGTACGATAAAGACAACTCCACCCAAACCAGTGGCAATCATGACGACCTCAGTTCCCATCTGAGTTGGTGATGGAGTTGATGTCGTAGTGGTAGTGGACACCTCAGTTGAGGAAGGAGGAAGTGTAATAGTTAGATTAGAGGGGATGATATTGATCCTCTTAAACCCTGAATAGTTGTTACCGATAAGCACGGTATAGAATGGCTCGATAGTTGAAAAGTCAAGCGTGGTAAGAGTTGTTGTTGTTGTGTCCCCATCCACTGCAGGAATCATGGCAAGAGTTGTGCCATTTTGAGCAATGATTTCGATGTCATCCACAGTACCAAGACGCGGACTTAGATTTCGTATCGATACACTAAGTCTAAGCTCATGATCAAGTCCTTTGTAATATGCAAGAGGCGTTACATCAATATCCAGTCGGGGTATCATCTCCAGTAGATAGTCAAAGGAACTGAGAAGTCCATCCCACAGTTCATCAATCTTACTGGCGGGTGGGTTGAAATAACCATAGATACCCTCCCACTCTTTTATGACATGAGTGTCATTGTTGAGGTATTCTGTATAGGCCGAGTCCAGTGTGACATCACCGTCGCGGAAAATCTCAAAACAAACTGGGAGAGTAGTTGCGCGTTTCAGATACATCCATTCAGCCCACTTACCACACAAGGATGAGTCAATGATTCGAGCATCATCAACTTCATCTTTGAGATTGTACCCATAGTTTGTACCGAAGCTTCCGGGCAATAGTGTATCGTAGTCCTCAAGTACAGATTCATACAAGTCTGGCTCGAGGTAAACTCCTCTGTCAGACGGGAGGTAGGTTGCATTGATTCCTGAATGGAGGGAGTAAGCCATGGCGAATCTATGCTGAAGTACAAAGTCCCTCATTGCTTGGGTCTCGGGCTCTGAGAAAGGATGCTGACCTCGATATGTCTGATCACTAGGCCAACCTGACGAGCCTGATGACCCCCAAGATGCATTATAATTACGATTGAGATCAACAAGTCCAATCTCATCTTCGTTAACTGCACCATCTCCGTCATTGTCTATCCCTTCATAGTAAGAATGAAGGTAAGTCAGATATTCCCCCGATTCTTTTCGATATACATCGAACTCTGAGATCCATCCATCACCATCGACATCCTCAACAGGATCCTCATCAAGTTCACCATCATTATCATTATCGTAGGGTCTCAGGTTTTTCCTCAGCCAGTGGTCACCCTCATTGATGACGCGATCTAGAGCGTCGGGATTCAGTGTGGGGATTACGAAAATCTCCTCTGTATTTACGAACTTGGTAATCTTCGAAATTTCATCATATCCATTCACTAAGCGAAGGATGAATCGTAGTGCCATCTCAACAGTGATTTGTTCCCGACCGTGATGTTGTGCAACAACCAAGGCCTTCGCCTTCTGTTGGTGATTCTCCTCGTTTGTTATCCGCAAACAGGTCAGGTTTCTTCCAAGATAGCTCTGACCGATTGAAAAGACATCAACTATCTCTGGTGCGCGTTGGTGAATATTCTCAATCTCCCGTTCTAACTGCACTGGATCATGAAACTGACCAGGATAGAGTAGAGATACATCCCCCCATGTGCGGTTCACAGTATAGGATGCAGTAACGATAGAATATGATACGTCCATATTGGACGACTCATGTAGAACTAGAGGTTGAACAAAGACACCAGAGATTAGTAGTACAAAGAGAAGCACAAGGGTTCGAAGGGAGCTTATCACAAATCACCTACTGGAGCATCTATACGGAGAATCTAGTTTACGACGGGAGTATAATAGGTTTTAGAACTACGCGCCGCCTGTCCAAAGAAAGCAGATGGTGGAAGCATTATTGCACTCCCACCACCAATGCGGAGTAGAACCGGATAGTACCTATGATTTCCGTTTCAAGATCACAACAATGATCACAATCGCCACGATTCCCACTGCAGTAATTCCGAGAACTAGTTCTGTTGTTAGAAAACTAGGTGTAGGAGTAGGTGTAGTGGGAGTTGTAGATGTTGTTGCTATTGTTGATGTCGTTGATGTTGTTGATGTCGCTGATGTTGTCGACGTTGTAACACTTGACGAGGTTGATGAAGTGGAAACAGATGTTGCAACAACAGCTGGTTCTACAAGGAATTCAGCATATCCTGTGTAGTTATTCCCAATCCTGATAGTGAATGATGTATCCGGAAGTCCCTCGAGAAATGTGAGAGCTCTCTGGACTTCAATAGTTGCCGCCTCATCAATAACAGAAATAGTGTTGAGTACTGAACCATTTGAAGCAAGGATTTCAATGTCCTCAACTGTGTCCAATCGTTCACTGAGACATGTTATGCTTAGATTGAGCCTGAGTTTGGTGCTAGTTACGGAAGCAGGTACAACATCAACATCAATTCGAGGTACTGTTTGGAGTAAATAATCAAAGGCAGGACTTAATTCGATCCACAGGTCTTCAATGTACTCTTCCACGGGATCAAAGTACGGATAGATACCGGTCCAATCATAGGTGATGTGAGTAGCATTCTCGTCAATCACTGTATAGGATACGTCTGTATCCGCCGACCCATTGTGATAGACTTCAAAGCAGATTGGGAGTGGAGTGTCTTGCTCCATGTACATCCAACCAGCCCACATTCCCGCTAGAGCAGCATCAAGCTTTTGGGTTTTGTACGGGATGTATCCGTATATCTCATTG
>JAEOST010000222.1 GCA_016840245.1 Candidatus Thorarchaeota archaeon | reverse complement strand
CTTCAGAAGCACTCATTGGCAGGACCACCACCAGGACTCATTATTCTGGATGAACCCGGTGCTGGATTAGACTCTCAGAGACGTCGATGGCTCCCAGAAGCAATTGCAGGTCTGAAATCAGTAAAGCAAGTAATTGTCGTGACACATATGGATGAACTTCGAGAATCAACTGATTATGTAATTAACCTAATTCCCCAAGGAAAGGGCCGTCAACCTAGTGTGGTTGTTGAAGAATAAACATCATCAATCTTCAAAGAGGTCCTGTCGAATCTCTGAGATATCTTCACCTGTTCGTATTAGTTTTCTCAACTTCATAGCAAACTTACGACTACCCATTGAGATACCTCCTACAACAACATTGTCTTTCACAACTGCTTTGTAGTATGTGCCTGCCTCTACATCCGAAGATACGATAGACTCATACTCAGGTGACTGGGGATCAAACATACCAATTGAAGTGAGATCGATTCCTGCTACCTGCAGTGTGTTTGATGGAACTGTACCAGCATAACTAGCACTACCATATTCAAACATGTTCCGCACTGCAAGACGAGATGTGTCAAGAGCCACTGGGATAATTCCATAGGACCGGCCATTCCATTCAATACAGTCACCAGCTGAGAATATGTTTGGTGAAGATGTTTGAAGATACTCGTTTACGACAATACCACGATTGCATTCAATACCGCATGTACGGGCTAGGTATGTGTTTGATTTAGCACCAGTTGCTGCCACAACAAGGTCGCCTTCAACCCGGTCTCCAGCAGTTGAAACTACTCCTGTCACATATCGTCCACCAGACACCTCAGAGCATGTGAAGTTGAGCAGTATATCAAGACCCATCTTCTCGAGAGCCTGTAACAATACATTGCTAGCACCAGCATCTAATTGAGCTGGTAATAGTGTGTTTATGTTCGTCACGATTATTGGCTCTCCACCAATCCGCTTGATTGCAGCAGCCAACTCAACACCCAATATGCCTCCTCCCACAACAATCTCACGGCCTGAACCACGAACGTCTTCTCGTATGTCGATAGCATCATCCAGAGATTTGAGAACATGCATTCCTCTCTTCTCAATACCTGAGATGGGTGGTACAAATGGATAACTTCCTGTTACAATCAATATCTTGTCATAGCCTTCATAGGTGCCGATATCTGTTCTAATGTCAAGAGTTTCAGAATCTATTCCTCGAACAGGTTCTGCAATATGCAGCGTGGCATTCTGTTTCTCATACCAATCTAGATTATACTGGATGATCGTCTTCTGAAGGGTACCAGCTACAAAATCAATCAACTTTGGTCTGGGATAATAGGGGTGCCGTTCTTCGCTGAATACATCAATCTCCACTGAGGGATCGGTCTTTGCTATCTCTCTAACCGCTGTTACTGCAGCTACTCCATTTCCGATTATTCCGAATCGCGTCATTGAAATCCAACCTCAGTGTTTGCTTATCAGGACCCGTATCTTTTCCCTATTGAACCCTACGAAATATGCTATAGTTAAGAGTTACTGGTTTATCCACTCCCGAATTATTCAATCCAGTTATCATCTATACATCAGGAATATACAAGTAGCCAGAGTATAGGCGAGAAACACATCACCTAGCTCTGGGAGAGGATCTCTTGGAAACGAAAGTCAAAGCTACACTCGTAATAGTGACAATTTGTGCCGCCGCAGTTGGTGGAATCTTGCTTCTAATGAGTACAGGAGGAGGACCACCTTCACCCCTGGATGAGCCATCTGATTATATCGGGGAAGTATGGATAGGTGAGATCTATACTGGAGATCTTGTGGATGTGGAGAACGAATATTTTGAACTATACACAACCGAGAACTTCACACTCTCAAGTATCTCAGACTGGTATGTGACTACATTCGATGAGGAAGGATTAGTTGCATTACCTGAGATAACAGGACTCATGGGTATAGAGTTCATTGCAATCTACACGACTACAGGGACCAATGAACTAGATGGTTCTGATGGCAATGCAACTGTATACCTAGGTCTCGATTCAAAGATACTGGACCCATTAGGTGATGAGATTGGTCTCTTTGATAGTGATGGTAACGTCATAGACTACGTGAGATATAATGGGGGCAATGGAGATAGTGTCTACGGGCTTTGGCAAGCCTCAGATGATGGACCCTCATTTGACGCGGGACACAATGGGTCACTCTCCTATTATGGGAATCTGCAAAAGACCTCTAATATCTGGTTTGAAACACGGTGTACTCCCGCAGCACCAAATGAATACCTCTTCCTTGCACCATTTGGAAACGAGACCTACGAGGTTGTGCTTGTGTCAGGTCTCAGCCGCGACATCACCTTTACGGGTATAGATGATGGTGCGATGGCAAAGTCAAACACATCTGTTGTGGTTTTTAGAGGACCAGGTGTAGATAATGAGACTGCAAAACGGATTGAGGAACATATCAAATTCAGTATGGACTTTTATGAAAAAGCAGGATTCACCGATGGTCCTCAGACAAGCAAGCCCAATAGAGTCCGAGTCTGTGCAATGGGAGATGATGAACATCCAGCATGCTCTGGATATTGCACTCAAGCGGGGAATATCTTCATCAAGGTTGGAACAGCTGAGAGTAAAGTGGACCTGAAATACACTGTTGAGCACGAACTGATGCACGCTTTTCAGTTCAAGAAAATTACTGGACCATTAGGCGTTCGTGACAGCATGCCATCTGAAATGTGGTGGTTTGAGGGTCAGGCAGTATATTGGGGAATAGAGAGTACAAAGGCTAACTACAAGCTAAACGATACAGAAATTCAAGAAGAGTTTGCTGATTCTGTAGAACATAATTGGCATCAGCACTATACGAATCTCAACGAGAGTATCTTTGTACATTGGGATACAACCTACACGCACTATATTGGATACTACCTTTTGATGAAGTTCATTTCTGAAGAATGGGATCCAGATGTCTTTGTTTTCATCCATGATTTGATTAGAGATTACTTGGACTACGATGAACTGGATGTAGGTGCAAAAGAGGCAGTAGAAAGCATCTTGGGAATCACATGGGAACAGCTAATTGCAAAGTTCTTTGCTTGGATGATGACGGACGCTCTCACTGATAATGGTTTGCCGGAACGAGATCAATATCCGTGGGAAGATACGTGGAACGGTCAACCTCTTAATGATTCATTGAAAGTGGGTCCATATGCAGCAGGTGTTGAGTATATTGAGATTAACAGTACAAAACCATTTCAGATTAATTTCGCAACCGCAGACGGTACAGTTTGGAAGATATCGGTCATATACATTTACGAAGATAGCGAAGGAAATGAGGTAAGGGAATCTTCAAGTAATTCACCCTTTACTATTGCACTTTCCAGTGCTCCATTCCCTGTTAATCCCGAGGCGCATAACAAAGATGGTAGAAAACTTGTGGGAGTCATGATAATCAAGACTCCGGTTAACACTGACAAGCCACAGGTGATCAATGTAACAATCACACCCTTGAGTATTACAAAAGCTGCCCCCATCACAATAATACCAGATGAACCACAGAATTGGGAGCTTCCTCCTGGATTCGGAAACTTCAGCATTGACGACGTTCCATGGAGCTGGTGGTGGGAGTACAACTTCACAGACAATAGGCAGAATACAACTGCAAAGGTGAATATAACAGAATTCGCTCCTGACAGCTTCTTTGACATATTCTTTGAGATTGATGGATTTGAGGTCTACAATGAAACCATGATTCCCGCTGATAGTGGTACATATGAGGTTTCATTTGAGGGATGGCCAACTGGAAATGTTCTCATTGGAATTAGACAGTCAACTAACATCTCTAGGATGAGAGGGACTATAGAGATACTATGGACTCCAATGCCAGGGTCAGATTTTGACCATCCAGATGACCTGCATTCAGTACTGCCCGTTGACTTGCACTCTGATGTCTGGTGCTGTTCAGGTTCCTATTATCTTCATCCAATAGTAGATCCAAACTCTGCACACACCTTGTTCCTTGATGTCATGAATCCTATGGCAGATTGGTATATGGAACTCTACTGGTCGACAAATTTCGAGACCCCGATTCGCTCAACTGAAGGAGTCTATTCCGAAGGAGAATGGCCACGAATCTTAGAGATTCCAAGACTGTATCAACCGGACTATAATCCAACACAGGAATACATCATTCGTGTTGTCTTCGACTCAATGGAACCAATCCAAGGACAGATTGATCTTCAGACCTACATATTACCAGGTTCACACATTGACCATCCGCT
>JAEOST010000221.1 GCA_016840245.1 Candidatus Thorarchaeota archaeon | reverse complement strand
GTTAAAATGGGATGTTTCTGCTCCACATGGTCGATTCTGGGGGCAGGATACTGACTTTGAGACCCGATGGTCAAGCAATAGACTGATGCTTGATTGGGGGTCTGACAATACATTTCAGGGACTCAAATCGGACTGGATTCCGAACCATTGGTACTTCTTATCGATCACATGGGATGAATCTTCGAATTCCATCAGTATCTATTGGGGCGATGAAAGCCACGAACCAGTTGAAGACGCTTCGACATCAAGTTGGTATGGAACGGTTTCTGGTTTTCATACTGAAAATGATATCATGAATTCTAGAGCATATACATTTGGCAGAGTGGATGGACACGTTGATGAATTCAGGTTTTATGCCAATCAGAGAACCCTCGAAGAAATTCGAAGTGATTTCAATACCACATTAACTGGCTATGAGCCATACCTGATACACTACTATAGATTTGAGGACAATTTAGAGGACTCATCAGGAAGCGCGAATCTTGTCACTATTGATTCAACATCTTATAGTCACGATGTCTACATTGGGGGGGATGAATGGCGAGCTGAGCAGATTGAAGTGAATGTCCAGGATCTCAGACAACTCTATGCTCTAAATGGTTCTTTTGAAACTGGAAATCCTGGAGTGAATGTAGACTGGTCTGGCGAGGGAGAATTCTACGCAGATGGTTGGGCAACGGATCGTGAAGTTGATACGTTCTTCGGAAGGCAGCGGTCATCATACGTAGATACAGGACGGAAATTCATCACTATGGAAAATGAGGGATATGCAATTGGGGATCCCATCTACTATCATCATTATAACGGAACCAACATATGGTGGTATCAGACTATCGACAATAGTCAGTTGATAGAAGAATTTGACTTTTGCATAGACTACCTTTACCAGAGAGGTCCAATTGGACAAAACTTCAGTGATATCTTTGAGTTCACCTTCGAGATTCTAAGTGGTTCATCTGTTCTTTGGAACTGGTCAATCGATCCCACCAATATTACTCAGAGAGGAGTTTGGTACACAATAGGGCCTCTTTCTGTCACTATCCCTGAAGCTCCTGCTTCATTCGAAGCCAGACTGAGTTTGAGAGTAACAACACCTGGAACCTCCATTGGGATTCCGGAAACCGATTTGGACTTGGATGGGGACTCAGCCAATGGTCAATTCTTGACATTCCTGATTGATGATCTTTCTCTAGTTGGTTCTCAAAATCTGTCTTGTGAGGATGCTCAACTTGTGGTGAACTTGCAACCACTGGGACCCTTACCTCTCTTCGGTCAATACGGTGATAGTTCGTTATTCGCTGACCACAACTACTGGGAAACTCCCACAATCCCATTTAAATTCTCATCCAATACAAGTGTGTCCTTTGAATACTCGGTCAGAGTAAGTAGGATGACCAAACTCTGTCATTCCTCCTCTCATACCGGACATGAAGAACTGGGAGTATCTTTCGATGTCTACCTTGGAGAAAGTGTTGAACTCTCATTGTTTACATACATCCAGTCATATCTAGAAGTTGAAGACCTTGGGTTCAAGGTCTATATTCCGAATGATTGGACAAATGTTTCTGTGGCTGATCCATTTGGTGATGTGATCACTGATCAGGCAATAATCAATTCATCTTTCGTTGAGGTGCCTTCAGGATTAGTCGATTCCGTGGGATGGTGGCGTGTCACCTTTGAAAGTCCGAATTACGCTCAGACAGTATCTACCCAAGTTGGTGTATCTGGTACAACTTGGCAATATGAATCTATTTTTCGAAACGGTGATGAGATTCGTTGTGAGACTATTATCGGCACGAGTGCTGTATCTCTATCAACTGTGACTAGTCTAGAACTGAATTGGTACAATCCTTCTGGAAATGTCTGGTCAGCTGAATTGATTGACAGCGTAAACAGCTCGTCAGTAGCAAGCTCTGGAATCACACTAGGACCCAGTAATTCAACTCCTGGTATTTGGATGGTCAGCATATTGTGGTCGAACGGTAGTGAGGTCGCTTTTGACTGTGCATCATTTGAGGTCCGTCATCGTTTGAACTTAATTGCACATACTCCCAATGTTGAGATTGATCTTGGAGAGACCTTCACCGCAGCCTTATACGTATACGACCAAGACAACGGTAATCAGATCTTTGAAGGAGTTTCTATTCAAGGAAATTGGTCCTCTCAGAATATTCATTTCAGTCCAAATATGGCAAGAGGCTGGTTTGAGGCAGACTTTAACACATCAATTATTGGGGCCGGTAACTTCGTAATTGTTGTAAACGTCAGTGTTCCCTATTATGATAAAAGTGAAATTACAATTGATGTATATGTCCCATCCACCGAACCAGTATTGGAACTCATGTTTAGAGCTGGAATTCTTGGCGCTCTCACATTCGCCTTAGTCCTAGGAGGAGTGTTATTCACTCGACGATTCTACACTTCAACTACCAATCGATGGAATTTGGAGCTACTCGGACTAGCAAACCGCATCGATGACGTGAAGAATCTGATTGGTGTGCTTGTTATTCATCGGGATGTTGGACTTCCTGTGTACTCGAAAATTCTCAGAGGAAGCTTCCAAGAAGCGATGCTCAGTTCTTTCATATCAGCAATCTCTCAATTCAGAACAGAATTCTCTATGGACGAACCGAAATGGACAGCAATACCAATAACCGAAGCTATAATGGCTCTGCAGACTGAAGCTTTCATTTGTGCTATCATTACAGTAGACGAAGCCTCTGAATCACAGAGAGCACAGCTTGAATCATTTGGTCTCGAGGTTGGCGGATTCTATGATCATGATGACGAAGCAACTAAGCAGGTTCTACATACACCAAAACGGGTCGCATTGATGGCTGAACAGTTTGATCCTATCTTCGAGAAGCACTTTGATGGTGCACTCATGAAGAGATATGTCGGTGTCAAGAAGAGTCTACCAAAGAATTTGAAACCTGTTTCAGATGCAATCAAGGCAATAGAGATTGACCATGGTATTTCTCCTGCTTCCATTATCACATCTGTAATGATGCTAGGATTCAATGAACGTAGGTCTCATCTTATGGTCCTAGAAGCGATAGATAACGGACACCTCATTGTAGCAGAAGCAAGACTGCCTTCTCCAATGAAATCTCTAGAGGAATGAACGGGCCGAAACGTCAATATGACTGTGCTCTGTGAAACTTGTCATCAGGTCGATACATCTATG
Source organism: Candidatus Thorarchaeota archaeon (assembly GCA_016840245.1). The sequence goes on along the minus strand of JAEOST010000221.1, from coordinate 34 downwards.
AAAGAAATCACCATCAAGTATTGGGGCCACCATG
>JAEOST010000220.1 GCA_016840245.1 Candidatus Thorarchaeota archaeon | reverse complement strand
GATCCAGTGCGTAATGGCTTGGATATAATTAGATTCAAATTAGGTGAAACCGCATACCGATTCGTAATGCGATTTGCCAGAAAGAGTGATGTTGACCAAATTGCAATCAAGAAGCTTGATGCCATCGGTTCGTTGTGTGGACTGAATTCTAAGGAAATTGAAACAGCATCAAACGGGACAAAGCATGTTAGATTCCCGTTCTGGATTCGTGCTTTCCTTATAGTTGTTGCAATTATTGCTGCAAGTTCGATCATTATGATTGTGTTTTCAGGCCCTGCTGCTCCGCTCTACGTGCCTGGCACAGATTACGCATCTCTAAGTCCAAATGATTTTCGATAACCGTCTTCGCGATTCATCAGCCTTATTATGCAATGCGACAATGTAGATTGAGGTTGTCGTGGTGAGGAATGATGTGGTTCGCGTCCAGGGATTTCTAGGGAGTCGAAGTAATGGCTTTTTGCAGAAGATTCTTGGTCCAGCGTTTCGGAATAAAACTCCTAATACTGCTTCAATGCAATCTCTCAAGAATATCGGCAAGGGTGTTGGACTTGATGAGTCCGAAATCCAATCCGCTACCAAATACAATACTGGAGCAATCAGTAGATTTTGCTCAAGACTCATCTTTCTCACAATTGTTTCTTTCTTCATTTTTTTGGCTTTAGCTGGATTGGCTAACAATGATGGCATGCTCGATTACTTCTTCCATAGCAATACAACTTATCTACCTGGCACGAGGTATGCAAGCATCAAACCCAAAGACTTCAAATGAGGAATTTCGTAACGTAAGGCGACTGACATGAAGCTCAACGTTGGCTGCGGTTCAGTATACAAGAAGGGCTACATAAACATCGATGCGTTTGATGATTCTGTGGCAGATGAAATCATGCATTCTCATTATCTAAACTTGGAAGATGAAATTGCTGATGTTGTCGAATGTAGCCATTTGCTTGAACATCAAGGAATCGCACAAGCAATCTACTCTTTATCTGAATTCTTTCGTGTTCTTAGACCGGGTGGGTCCCTACTCATAGCTACTCCTGATATCGAAGTTACATTCAAGCAGTTCCTTGAATCAGGAGAACAAAAAAGAAAGTATCTGATGAATTGGATATATGGCTTAGATCAACCAGGGATGAATCATAAGTATGCCTTTCCTCCAGATTTACTAAAGCGTCTCTTGGAAGACACAGGTTTCGACAATATCCAGATTGGACGATTTGGGAAGGGTAGCATACATCCAGAAATCCGTGTGAAAGCCAAAAAACCTGAGCACAACTCTGTGAAACAACTCATTGCTAGATTTAGACGAGATTTGGTTAAGGGTAGTATTGTTGATTTGGAAGACCAAGTTATGGCACTTGGGCTTGAAGAATGTATAGAGGTAGTTGTAAGCGGACTGGGACGAATTTTGCAGGATGAAAATTGGGTTCTTCTTGTTAATCTTCTTGCTAAGGTATGTGTTTGTAGTCCTGCAGCAGCCTATACACTAATTGAATCACTTAGGGCAAATGATTACTTTTCAAATACAATGGATCACATTGGTGATGTTATTCTGAAATTGAAAGAACTAGGAATTCCACAAATCATGTTGTACATGTTTGAGAAGTATCCTGGAGATGATATGACTACTGGTGAGGTTTTCGAAGCAGTACGTGCTTTGGGAATCAAAAGTATCTTGAAAGCATTCTCTCAGGAAACAACCAAGATTACTTTGCAGACACTAGAAACTACGAAATCAGATATTAGGCTGCCATTGGAGATTGACATCTTCTCTTCTGATATACCCGGAGTGCTTGCTAGAAAATTCATATCAATTGGGATTCATGAGTTCGCATCAGGTTCTCTTGTTGACTCTACGCTATCATTTAATCGGGCTAACAGATTTGATAGAAACAGCCTACTTACTCAATGGAACCTAGCTCGAGTTCTCTACCTAACTGATGAACTCCTCTATGTTGAGGCATACGACCAATGCCGGACACTTTCTGGAAAATTACCCAAGCATCATGAAAAGACTATCAATAAGATGCTGGATAAGGACCTAGCCTTCATTCAGTCTGATGATCGAGAGAAAATCAATCAACCCATTTACAAAATCTAATTGTAGGATGGATATGTCTGCTGAGAGAACAGATGCTGAGGAATTAAAAACTCGATGGAATACTACTGTTTAGAATTCTGGTTATGCCATTGAATAGTGTGTGCCATCCAACCCGCAACCCTTGAGATAGCAAAGAGATACGTGTTGTATTCAATAGGAAATCCAATTGTCGAGTAGACTGCAGCATTGTACAAGTCTACATTTGGAAAGGCTTCAATTCCTTTCAGTTCAAAGAGTATCTCTGCACCTGCACTGGCAATGTCCTCGATTAACTGAGGTAGCCACTCGTCTTCTGTACCTTTGGTTCTTCTCAGTAGAAATTTCTGAAGCATAGCTGCTCTTGGATCCATTGATCTATAGATTCTATGACCCATGCCATAGATCTTCTCTCCACTTGTTACCCTACATCTGAGGCTTTCCTTCAGATTCTCTACATCCCTTAGTTCTCGAATCATTCTCATTGCTTTTGTACCTGCTCCGTGATGGAGCGGGTCCACATGTGCTTTGATTGCATTCTTAATTGAGACACCCGGACTTTCTCCACGCTCTAGACTTCCAATCAACTCTGCAAGAGATGGATTATCCGGATCGTCCATGTGCAATATTAGACCTGCATCAAAATCACGAAGGTCTACAAAATCAACTTCAAACCCCATTGTGTGGAGTACATTACCTGAGTGTCCATACCTCTCTGTAGTATCTATGGGATCTAAACCTTGATTCAATCTCCATTTGCCGTTTATTGTCAGTGGTGTGAAGGATACAAATCGCAGGAGT
>JAEOST010000219.1 GCA_016840245.1 Candidatus Thorarchaeota archaeon | reverse complement strand
TACCAATGTAGTGCAATATGCCAATCTGATTTCTTCTGGGCTAGCATATTAGGAACATACTCAATTGGATTATAGGGAAGTTCGACACCTGTGGCTTTCTTGACAGAGAGATAATGCTTTCCACGAGACGTAGTCAATGTGATGATACCCTGTGCTAATGAGTAGAGTTGGTTCATCGTTACAGAGTCTGCAGTTTCAGCATGAACAAGATAGAATTCAATTGACCCCATCTTGATGCTCTCCTCGACACTTTCTTTGAAGAACTGAACTACATCTCGAGCAGAGAAATCAATCAAGAGCGGTGTTAATCCCTCAAAGGAGATAACGTTGGGTCCCATCTCATTTCTAAGACCTCGTAACATGATATTGATCTCGTGAAGATGCGGTGAACATGTATGATGACCTAGTGTGTCCTGCCCATATCCAACCTCAAGTATCTGATAGTTCGCCGCTTGTAGTTTTGCCATATCTGCCATAATCTCTCGATTTCTGGCCTCTGTAACAACTTCTAGGACAGTCAATCCAATCTCGATTGCTCTCCTAATTATAGTCATCATAAAGAGGTCATAATGGCTATCCTGTGCAGCTTGAACAAGGAAGACATAGCCTCTTGGGGGTTTAGTCAGTAGACTATCTATGATGTTGCTCTGTTTAGCACCATTGCGATTTTCTAGTCTACCCACCATTAGGGTAATATCTCCCTCTAATTTATACCTAAGTGTTTTCTAATTGTAGCAACCAATGCTTTGCCAGAGAAGGGTTTGATTATGTACTCATCTGCCCCTGCCTCTTGGCCCATCTCTACGTCCTTACTCAAGCCTTTCGCTGTAAACATCAGAATTGGAGTGTCCTTGAACTTGGCTTGACTCTTCAGTGTTTTACAGACCTCAAATCCATCTTTCTTAGGAAGCATAACATCAAGAAGAATGAGATCCGGTTCTTCTTTTTCGGCCATTTCGAGTGCCTGTTCTCCATCATGAGCTAGTACTACTTTGAATCCATGTCGCTCAAGGAATGTCTTTGCTAAATCGGTCGTCACGACCTCATCATCGACTACCAGGATTGTTTTTGGCTCCGAGGTCTTGTTATCGTTGTTCATTGTTCATTACCTCTATACTATTGGTAAAAGCTCATAATCAAGGAAACCTGCAGACAATATTGGCCTCACAGCAAGGAAACTGGTTCTGGGATTTACTCCACACACACTAAGAACTCCATTTATTTCTTGTACTCTTAGATGCATGCTTGGAGATACTGATCCACTTGTGATAGCCTGCTGTCTACTCAAAATCGTAATTGCGGCCCTCTCTGTACCAGGAAGAGCAGCTGAAACTTCAGCAATCATACCCTTCACAGTAGCGGGTCCATATCTATTCTCCAATGTATCTAGAGCGAATAATTCAGTGACTTCCCTCTGAAATTTTCGTTCAAGCTGACTTGATTCATACCTTATCTCTTGAAGTGTTTTCCAGGGATCATTGTCAATGCTTCGTACGTTGATGTCCTTTCCAAGTGCTTGTCTCCCAAAGAACACAACCTGCTTATTGACAACCTCTCGATCTACGAAATGGCTTAATCCATCTGTAAATCTCTCAGGTGACCAGCCTTCAGGAAGTATAATGATTGCAGGTCTGCCAAGTTGCAGATGATTTGACAAGAACGGAATATAGATTGTTTCCAGGTATGGCGCTGCTAGGTTCTCTACTTCGATTAGACTCATGCTACCCTTTACAAAACCACCATGTAGGAGGCCATCAAGGCTTTTGTTGCCCGTAGATATCATTGATTCAGATGGATCTGTCAGTGGTTCTCTTTCAACTGTGATAGCTGGATATTGGTGGATATACCATGGAATGTATGTGAACCTACCTTTCGCTAGTGTGAATAGATAGGTGTCTTGTGCAAGGGGTCTAGAACGCATCTTTTCAATTACTAATTGTCGATACATTCTCTGATCTGTTCTGAGTTTCTGAAGATATATGATAGCATCAGCAGAGTGACTTAGCTGATGACTCGAAATAACTTCGCTATCGATCTCAGTTACCAATATGAGCTTTTTATTCTCATTACGTGCGGCGTACATCAATGATTGTTGTATTTGGTATCTCTTCTCTAGGGGAATGGGTTGAATGAAATCTGACCATGAATCTATAATGATTATATCTGACTCAAGTCTATCTGATTCACTACCCAATAGAAGGGATATTTGTTTCTTCAGTGTGAATTCTGGATTGTTTGCATCGGAAACCTCCCTCCAATAAAGAGCTAGTGCATGACGTTTGTCCCAATCTTGAATATCACTCGCTAAATCCTTCATTGAATTGGGTATATTTTCAGAGTTGGTCAGGATTAGAAATGAGCTAGGATACTCCCTCATAACTTCTTGGACAAAAAGGGATTTACCTGTGCCTGGATTACCTGCGACTACTAAGACGTAACCTAATTCAGAGTCCAATGCATCTTTGATGTTTAAAGGTAAAGCGCCGTCAGCACTCATACACGGTCACCATACGGTCCGCTTCGTTAGGCTCTTATGTCCTTATTAAGATGTTTTGTAACTCCTCCTAACAACTAATTCTTCTCTCTGATTAGTTACAACGTTCTGAGGGTTTAATTAGAATTTTCAAGGACGATACGCAATAATATAATCTCAATTAGTCTGCATGTTATTTGCTAAGACTGTCCAAGAAATCAATGAAGTACGGGCATATGGACCCTTTCCAGAAGAGGTTACCAAAACACTCTTTCTTCAGACTACCCCTCTCAACTCTACATTCGTAATTTAATTCGCCATTGTAGAAGATACAACCATCACTCTGAATTGTTGGACTATCAAAGATTTTCTCTCTAAGGTCTCTCATTGAAGTTGAATCAGTAGAAGAAACCCAATGATCCTTGTCTCCCATAGAGGTTGATATGTGTGACAACAATGCGTCGTCGGGTTTGCTTTCCAAGCCCCAAACTGTGACTAATTCACTCACATCCGCATTGAACGCATTCAATGGGAAATCATTTTCTTGAGAAATCGTTTTGGCTTTTCGATAATATTCTATGGCTCCTTCAAATTCCTCAGTGAGGAAACATGCATCTCCAGCTAGAAACAAAGTCAACGTATAGAGACCCTTTAGTCCAGATTTCTCAGCAATCCCAATCGCTTCAGAGTAGAGCCTCTTCGCATCTTTGAAGTTTCCTCTTCTTAGTGCTACATCTGCAAGGTTGACTGATGAGATTAGAATACCCTTAACATATTCCGCCTCTTGGCTAATCTCTAAAGCCCTCCTGTTGTAGATTTCCATTTGATCTAACTGCCCAAGGTTCCTGTCAATCTCTCCCACATTAATTAGGGTATTAGCTAGGCCAACTTGGTCATTCAGTTGATGTTGAATAATCATGAGTTCCTCAAATTGGTCTCTAGCTTCTTGGAGCGACCCTGTATCAGTCAAGATAACACCAAGAAGGTTTCCCGCTACAATGACTCCCTGAAGACATCCCATTCGTTCGTATTTTCTAAGAGCTGATTTTACTAGACCTGCAGCTCTCTGATACTCTCTTAGCTCTCGTAGTATTCGACCTCGATAATAATCAATATCGCAGAGCGCCAATCGGTTGTCCATCAATTTAGCTGTTTCTTCAGCAGAATCAAGTCTCATCAGTGCTTCTTCTCTGGACTGTGAAAGACCTGAAATATATGCCAAGATCACACGGGGTCTGAGTAATGCCGCCTGCACAATAGTCCGTATCTTATCATCTTTGGCGGTCTCAGCTGTGACCTTTTCAATACTCTCAGAGGCTATTTTGCTTGCATGATCGGCATAGCCCAAATCGATGAGAATACTCGCTAGTTGTCCTGATAACTCCGCATATGCAATGTAATCCTTAGCCTGCCATGCTTGATTGACATAGTTTCTTAGATTGTTAGTCCATCTTGGATCAAGACTCTGAGAACAATATGCTGCAGCAGCATATCCCCTGCAAGTCAGATTCGAAGTAGCTTTAGCTAGAACTTGATTGTAACCATACATTCCCCTTAGAAAACACGCTTTGGCTATCATAGATAAGAACGTATTACTATGATTCTTCCATTCTCCACTGCCTACATACTCAGTAAGTACGTCCGTAAACTCCATGAATCTGTCTTTATTCTGTCTGGATTCAACTGCCCTACGATTAGATATCTCCTTAATTTCAGATTGTTCAAGGCCCCGTTCATACATACTGAATTCGGGGATTATCGGGCCGTTTTTCAAAGTCTATCATTCACCGGTTTTTATGGTGGTTGCTGGCGAGGCATCTATGGCAAGGAAGATGCTTGAAAACGACCTTTTAGTGCTTCTCGTTGGTTTATCCGCGTAGTATCATGTTCTTTTTTTCTAATGATAATCTATCAAAAATCATATTCAAACCGACAAAGGTTAAAACATAGACCGCCTTTCTCATTTTGGGATGTGTGCAATGGCCAAAACAAGAGTTAGTAGTGGAGTTCCAGGTCTCGACAAGCTGTTGAATGGTGGATTCATTAAAGGCCGAACAACCCTGATTGCAGGAGGTCCTGGGACCGGCAAGAGCATACTAACTTGGCATTTCGTTTTTGACGGTGTGATGAATAACGAGAATGCAGTCCTTCTCTCCCTTGATCAATCCTCTGAAATCATAGTCAATGACATGGCTGAATTCGGATGGGATCCAACTGAGGCAATCAACTCAAAGCGACTTACAATATTGAGCGGAACACTGAATCTTGTACCTACTGAGTCTGGATTTGAGTATATGATTGCGTTCGATCATCCTCTTCTTCGTGAGCAACCATTCACGGTTACACGTCTTGCAGATCTTGTAAAACAGAAAACAAAAGAGACTAATGCATCACGAATAGTAATTGATGGACTTGGACCGCTCTTAGAGCTTGCTGGAAACCGATTTGAAGTTCGTCAGATGGTATATGGCTTCATGAAGGAGCTTGTTTCTGATGATACAACTGTTTTACTGACTCACGAATTAAGAACAAGTCCCACTGCGGGAAATGATGAAATGCCCTATTTCATTTGTGATGGTGTTATCCGACTTGATACAGTCTACTCGTCGGGTGATTATGTGCGTACGATGAGGATTATGAAAATGCGTGGCACAAGTCACTCAATGAGACCTATCATGTTCAAGATTTCAGACAATGGAATTAACGCCTTTCCGGACACTAAACTGCCTGAGTAGTGTGTCTCAGAATTGGCGTGACTTTCCTTATGATGTCAATCAGGTCATGGGTTGTGTATGGCTTCTGAAGATAAGCCATTGCTCCTGACGCTAGAACTTTTTCACTGTATCCTTCAATAAGTTCTGAGACCATGATTATCGTGATTGATGAATCGATGTCTAATATCGCTTCTATGAGTCGGATACTCTCCTTTTCTGGCAACTGCAAATCTGCAATGACTAAATCCGGTACAAGTTTTTCGCAGATATCAAGCAATTCACTCATCTGCGAAGCTTCTCCCACCACCGAATATCCCATATCTGTGATTGTAAGTTTCATGAGACCCGTCAGAAACGGAACATCATTTGCTAAGACAATTGACATAGGTCTCGTCCCCACCAACTTATTCAACCCCTTTAGACAGAGGGTTAAGAATTGAAATACTACATCTCAACCGCGTTCTCGACTAGCTCAAGCATGTGTCTGATAGTGACAGGCTTAAGTCCGAAGCTTACAGCACCTTTCGCCATCGCTTCCTCCCTGACGTTTGCATCTGCACTGATGAACACAATCTTGGCTTTTGGTTCTAGACCGAGGATATCCTTCATGGCTTCTATTCCATCTTTATTCGGCATTCTGTGATCAAGGATAATGACATCTGGTTTTGGTGCCATTGCTGAAAACTTCTGAACTGCTTCTTCACCATCATATGCATCTGCAACTACTTGGTGTCCCTTAATTGCGAAAACATCCGCGTATAACCTATGTAGAATAGCTTCATCGTCGATTATGAAGATCGTCACCATATTGATGGCCTACCTTGATCACATAGCGGCAGTCCCTCAGCGAATCCTCGCAATTCACTCAGGGTCTCTTTTACGTGTGCTATGTGTTCTTTTGAGTACAGGTGTACTGTATTGTCGGGATATAAATGATATGTGATTCAGTACCCTTTTCTGATTAATTGTACCTTATTTCATCTTTCTGAATTCGTGATTTGATTCGATTTCTTCCTCATTCATACTCACTTTTTATCACTCATACCCTGACTAATTTTCGTTAACAAAAACTATATTTCGGCATTATATTTCTCACAAAAACTGCCTCCAACATGATAATAATTCGAGGCAGGTGAAGGCAATATCATTGAAGCTATTTTGATGTAACTTTCTGAAGGATCTAGAGTTCTCTATTAGTTAGTCCAAAGTTCCTGAATATCTCTAGAGGCCATCAAATTTACTGTATTCAAATATCGAATACAAACATATACTGTTACTATATCGATTGCGATTATCCATACTCAGATACTGTGTATCCTACCCTTTTTACGAGATGAAGCAGGGTTAATTCATCATATATTTGCATCCCTATGCATATACCACAAAAAACGAGTATAGGTCTAATATTCAGAATCGCGATCAGTTGGTATGCATCAATTTATCTTAATACGAATACAAAAAAGAATAGATAGTAATTTACAAAAACAACTATGCCACGATAACTAGAAACTGCCTAAAACCGGTACAAATTGTACCACTGCAATACATTATATTATGATAAACAAATAATAAAAAAGATAATATAATAATATCTCATACACATAGCATGCTTTCTAAAAATCGTCAATACATTCCAATAATGAAGAGAAATTTATAGATATGGTTGAAGAAACTAGAATGATATTGTGGTACTATAATGATATCAGATGTAGTTTCTTCCAGTGTTTGCTATTCAATATCTTGAGTAGTGCACGGGATTTCTTTGTATCAATGTACTGCAGTATCTCTGTAATCAAGTTGAATTCAGATGTAGTTAGACTAAGGTTTCCTGACTTCAGTATCTGATAGACATCAAGATATCCCGAGTTGAACAAGATGGTTGATGATTCTGCACAATTGCGTTCATTGGGAAAATTGGGGTTTGAACCAATAAGTTTCGTGATGCTTGCTGTGGCTATCTCTTGACATAAGCGACGCATTCCATTGACGACAACTGATTGTATCCCAGATGCTTCAGTTGGTACGACGACTTCTGAATCATCTTCAGTTAATACCTGGTGTATTTGCTCAACTCGTTTCATAATTCCTTTAATCAGATCACTTTCTCGCATAGGTGGATTGAACTCGTTCAGGATTTGAAAACCATATCCTGTTGAAAAGAGAGGAGATATTTGCTTCACGCAGACATCATTTGCATTCATTAACTCATCCAGATAGGCTGTTATATCCAGAAATTCTTGTTTACGTTGTTGTATTATCAAGGGGATAAGTACAACAGAGAGTTCAGTAAGCATTTCATTTACATCAAGATAGATTGTGTTACCCTGGTTTCTGATCTGGTCTTTCAATCTCTGAACAATCAGAGCATAGATTCTCATTCGAACATCGGAGAAACTTGATGATTGACTAACTTGCTTAACAATGTCGCCTACAGGATTATCATAGCCCAGGAGTTCAGTCATCTGGAATAATTCTAGGTAGCACTTGTTTTCAGCAAACCACCGATTACCATAGATTCCATGGACGGTTTTCACGAGTCTCTTTCTTGTTGACAGCCAACCATGTTCCTCAATTTCTTTAATGACTTGTTCTCTAAGTAGAGCGATGTTATACATGGGTATTGGATTACTAAATCCTTGATAGAATTCTGATTGGAGTAGTAGCTTGTACTTCGTATTCATTCTTTTCTCTCTCGAGGCTGGGGCGTATGCAGTTTTTCTAGCATAAGTTGCAGATCCTATACCAAGGAT
>JAEOST010000218.1 GCA_016840245.1 Candidatus Thorarchaeota archaeon | reverse complement strand
GGAGAGCTAAGATTTGAATTGATTCCATATCTCTTCCAGCATCACGCTCTTCAATTTCCTATCAGATGGGATTGCGCTTTCGATATCCCAGTCTAATACGCTTATGTAGTCCCAAATACATGATAAGGGATATCATGGCGTTCGTACTCATTCAAGGACTTGTTACCCAAATTGGACCGATGTAGGATGACCGACCGTTTTCGCTTACAATACGAACAGTATAGTAATCCATTCCACCAGTGTTCAATGTGCTGGGGTCAATGGGATTGCTGCTATGATCGTTGATGTAGTAATTTCCATCCTCCCCTTGAATGCAGCCATCATACTCAATGCCTGTTAGGGCACTATCGTCGGAAACAAAGATTCTGCTCGTTGGCGTAGATATCTCAACAGTCTGCCATAACTCTCCATTCTTGATGATCTCAACAGTTGCAGTCCAGTCCGGAATCCAGTTGGTCCCAGCAGTTGCAGCCTGGTTTAGTCCTGCCGCGGGAGCACTATCTTGTGCAATGAAGATCGAGATGTTACGTGCTGATGTAGGCATTGGAACCATGACTGTTGAGTTGTAGCTGACCGATTCCCCGTTTATTGAGAACTCGAGAACGGGCCGTCCGTGGTCTGACGTTGCGTATACTCTTCCATTCTCCAATCCGGTGAACACACCCTCTCTGGTTAGACTGGTAGCGTAGACTGCTGTGATACCACCGGGGTATGGATGACCATTCCGGGCATTGTAAATGGTGAATGGGTATTGATGCCCAATACTCGCCCTCGTGTGACTGATGCTATGGCCAGGGTGGCCATCATGATTATCCCCATTGGCCATGAATGTCATGCGATAACCCATGTTGATTGCTTCAATCACAGAAGACCCTCTGACTCTGGTTGCAGGCAGGTCAACAGAGCCTCGATAGTTCAGTTCGTTATCGAACAGACATTCACCGTGAACCGATGTCACTTCGACTAACTTGACATAATCTGGATTCATCAGTGTCCAGTCTTGGATGAACATACTACGGATTGTATGGTGTGGAATAGCCAAAGCTCTAGCACCCGATGAAGAGGTAAAATCATCTAGAACACTCCACAGGTCATCAATTGTGTTCTCAGTTATTGCTGAGAAGAGTGGAAGATCGTCCCCACTGAAGACACAGGTATAGTGGCCGCCCGAAGCTATGGGTGTTGGCACAAATAGAAGAGGCTGGATGACATAATTCGAAGTCCACTCCGCTCCATACAGTGATACAAACTCGCTAGGAACATAGGCATTAGCCGTGACAGACTTGTAGTTCTCAAATTCAGGAGAGCCTGCTTTGGAGCGATCAAACATGGTGAAGTGTTCTCCATGGTCTGTCAGAGACATGAAGTCAAGTCCGGAAACATATCGACCAACATAGTATGACTCCTCAGCAGTGCCCGAACCATCTGAAACCATCGAGTGTCCATGGAGGTCACCCCAGTAAATCATTGGTGAACCATCGGGATAATCATCCACAATTATTGGGTTGCTCCAGTAGGTATTCTCAGTATGGGAGTCTTCCACCAGAATGTAGTGAATACCGGGTGTATTAATCTGCGCAGAAAAGGAGTGCATTCCAAAGTCCTCAGGTCCTAGCATCATGTAAGCGGGAACGATTCCAGCACTCCAGGTGCTGCCTGTGAAAGCATATTCATCAGGCAAACTTGCGTCTACTCCTGTAAAAGAGAGCCCTGTTGTGAGATTGTAGGACTCGATAGTGAAATCAACTGTACCACGGAAACTACCACTCAGTCTCTCAAAGGAGTCCCAGGCCTCCACAAGAATCTCAAATTCAGTACCTACGTCAACAGTGGAGGGGGTATGGACCCAGAGGAGGGCAGGAGCGTTATCAAACATCACACCCAAGTCTAGATTCACACTTGACCAAATGGCGAAGGGCGCCAAAATGATGGCGAGTACGAGGACTGTTCTTATTAATGACCGCGGCTTTGGTGACGTGCTTGATATCGAAGTCTGTTTCTGTGGCCGTCCGCGCAGTCTTCGGATTCCTGCTATGACAATCTTGATGGCAAAGTGCACCAGAGCCACAAAGAGATAACCAAACAGGAATAGATAGACAAGCAGAGTCCAGAGATATGCGTATACCGCCATTAGAGGTGCGGCAATTGCAATAGAGAAGGAGAGAACGATGCCATGTCTACGCCAGGCTGGCTTTTTTGAGAAGAGTGTGATTCCGGCACCTATCGCTACTCCAACGAGGCTCCAGAAGTAGAAGAATAGTGACCATAGCCCAAATACGAACAGCACTATTCGCGTTACCCCTAATGCCCAGCGAACATATCGCGATTTTCTTAGCGAGGGCTTTGGTGTTCCATTATCGACAACAGAAGTATTCGTTGCTTCGTCGCTCATAGTTCTTAAGGCCCCAAGGCCTAATATAGCAGGTGGATAAAAACCTCCTTACCTCTTAGATGACCCATTGATTGT
>JAEOST010000217.1 GCA_016840245.1 Candidatus Thorarchaeota archaeon | reverse complement strand
GGCATTTGCATCTTGTACCCAAGTCCAATGGAGTTGAATCCCATAATTTTCCGGATGAAAAGGGTCTCCATGTTCTTCCACTGTTCTTCTAGATATTCACCTAGGTTGTATTCGTCAGCTAGTTCATTGGAATAGAGGCGGGCGTTCTCATACCACTTTCCTCCATCACCGTGTTTGAAGCACCATTTACACATAGGTTTTGCACCGCGTTTGTTCTTGGAATTGTTCAGAATTGTTTTGCGATATATAAGAATCTCGACTAGATGTTCTAGAAACCATTCTCAGAGGGTATGTGGTTTATTGAGCATCAGTAGTTCAGAAACATGATAAGGAACCTCAGCAAATGATAGGGTGGAGGAGTAGATTTGACTGAGAGTCAGAGTGAATTGAATATAAGGGCTGCAAAGCCCATGACCACTATCTATGTCGCAATAATGCTTGCGGTCATCGTATTGATTGTGATGAGCAATGCATTTGCAGGACTTGTAGCAGATTATAGGATTCGATTGGTCTTTCTAGTGGCCCTTGCATGCCTCATGATGCTTCTATTGGGAGCTGAGGTTGCACGAATGCTATACAAGGCGGGAATTACACCAATTGGTTTCATTGGCATTCTAGCGACCAACTTACTATTTGTGATTGTGCAGTTTGCAGTTTTTGCAGATTTAATGGGGACAGACATTGGTGAAACCACAAGTACGATAGTTGGCATGCTGTTGCTTGGAGGAATCATCTGGTACGTTATTGTAGCAATATTGCCAATTATAACATGGTTGAGGAGTAGACGAAGCAATTCCAGTGAATAGAAAACTCATCCTAAATGCTGAGGTACATCTATTCGTGGGGTAATATAGTGGCCTTCAGGGACTCTTGTGACCCTTGTGTTTCAAGAGCTGTTTGTGCCTCTTCCAATGGATATCTGTGAGTGACTATCTCATCGAATGGAAACCGACTGTAGTTATCAGCAATGGTCTTCACAGCCTGATAGACATGAGTGGTTTCTGTGCCCCACACGGTCCGGATATCGAGATGTTTCTTGTTCATCTGGTGAGGATTGATTTCCACAGTTCCGCTGTCTGTGTACTGCCCGCAGATTGTATAGGTACCCCCTTCTCTGACAAACTCGAGACCCTCTGGAACAGCTAATGCATTTCCCGTGGCCTCATAGACAATATCAGGACCACGCCGATCTGTGAGATTCAGTAAGAACTCCTTCCGTTCCTCTAGAGTGGTATCACGGATATTGAGTGTGTGAGTGGCACCAAATCGTTCAGCCATCTTCAGACGATGGGGAGCCTGGTCAATAGTGGTAATCATTGATGCACCATTTGTCTTTGCTAGCATGGTAATCATGAGACCAACTGGTCCTGCACCTTGTACAACGACATTTGTACCCCATTTCAAGGGACTACGAGTCACAGCATGTGTTGCAGTAGGTAATGCACATCCAGCAACAAGTGCACCCTCGAAACTCACATGATTGGGAATCTTGATTATCGGTGTGCCTGGTGTGAGATAGACGTATTCACTGTAACCGCCTATCAGGAAGGGCCACTTGGTTGAGTCAAAAGTTATCCCGTACACACTTCGGTTCTGACACTTGGTAGGGGCTTTTGCTACAAGACAGTTCCAACATGAGTAACAGGTTTCTGTGACATCGTGTATTGTGATACGGTTTCCAACTGCAATCTCGTTGCCATTGAGATCGTGTACGGGTTCTGGGCCAATCTCCTCAATGGTACCAACAAACTCATGACCGAGGATGAGCGGGTAAGGGACCCCAGCAAGTTTACCATGCCAGAGATGTACATCGGTTCCACACACTCCCGCATTTGCAACTCGCACTAAAACAGATCCGGGAACTAATTCTGGGATTTCAAAGCTCTTGATTTCGAGTGTGGCATTGGGTTCAGGAACCACGGCAGCTCTACTTTTACGGATCAAACAATCACCAGTTCTACAGTCACTATACCATCATTCTCTCTGAATTACGGCACAAGAAAATCGATTGATTGGTGATAAATCTCTATTGAAACATCGCTAGTGACATCTGGTCACAATAATCATGCTATATACAAACTGATATGTTAGGAAATTGTCATGGGAAACTATGACTCAAGATCCGATACAGGAAATGCTTGAAGCCTGTGAGATGCTGGTTGAGATTATTGAAATTCAGGGTGCATGTCCAGATATGACTCTAGCATTGAATGTATTCACAGAAGCTGTCAACAAAGCAATGAGATTGTACCAAGAGGGGACCATTGAAACTGATGTAAGAACTCTCCCTCCAGTGATGTATGAGTTTGTAGAGAACGAACTTCCTGTGCTCTGTTCTGGAGATGCTTCTGATTTGGAAAAGGCGAGAAAACAATTGAGCCTCTTTATCGTTTCGGTAAAGGAGCTTGTGCAACCTAGAACTCTAGAATGAGTTTGGCAGATATCTAAGAATCAATGCGTTCACACAACTTGGTATCAGAATTGGTAGCACTAGCTCAACAAGGAAGCTTTATTGTCTACCAGTGGCTTTCATTCCTGCGATATATCAGGTCAGTGAGAGGCTACAAAGAATGGGAGAGCATTCTGACTATAGCTGGGTAAACTGGTTAGAGGTCAGTTTGTTTATCATAGCATTGTATCTTTTCATCTCTACATCTATAACTGGATTCGCATGGAACATTCTCAGTCGATCTGAATTCTCCTTCTGGTTGATTATACTCTCGTTTCTCTTAGCAATATCAGCAGGATGGATATCGACCTATTCGGTGGTTTCTTTTGCCCAATATAGAGAGATTCGTAGTTTCATGTTGGTTTTGTTGGGTGCGAATATTGTTATTTGGACATTCCTATTTCTCGTGACTCATCCATCATCCACTGAATGGTCAGTTTTTGCAAGTAGAGAAAGGAATCGAACTCTGGCAATGGCATTGGTGCTTGTTGTCGTACCTACTATTCTCCTTGGTTCGTTCACCGGTGATGCAAAACCTAAACGCCCAAGCGTGTTCTTGCTCCTTCTATGGGGCGCAGTGATAATGCCAGCCATCAGTCTATGGTTCTTCTTCAGCCATGACCCCGTGTTCCTCATGACATCACCTGAGGGTGGATTTGAGGGATTGACGCCTCTGGGAATGATCATCTCGATGGGCTATCTAATCGCACAGATAGTGGCTCTGATTCGATTCGTGCACAAGTGGTGGAAGACCAGGGACATCCTTGACCTATCTCTGCTATTAGCACTTGGCCTCTGGATAACAGGTACAATCTTCGTCATTGTTCTCTGGGACCCATTACAGGTTGCCGAGTTAATCTGGATGGCGACTAATATAGCAGGATTTCTCTTGGTAGCAGCTATTCAGTTTATCACTTCGATTCTACAGCCCCATAAAGCCTTGGAGAGTCTGGTGGAACAACGTACTACAGAGTTGGAGATTTCCAAGCAGGAGAGTGAGTTCTACCTGAATATGTGGACTCACAAGATGGGAAACATCTTACAAGGTGTTGTGACCTATCTTGATATCTTGGAATCTGCAGCCCAACATGGCGAGGATGACCGAAAGACTCGTGTAGTTGCTCGTGACATAAGTAGAGAAGCAACCTTGGTCAATCATCAGGTTCTACAGCTCACTCAAATAAAAGATAGTTTTCATCAATCTTTAAGGCCCGTCGACATCTCAGATGCTATTAGAAAAGCAATCAAATCAGCAATCAGACTTCTAGGTGAAGATGTGTTTTCTGTTGAGTACACACAACAAGAATCACTCATAGTGCTGGGCGATGATCTTCTCGACCTTGCGTTTCAGAGTGCAATCTTCCTCCTTATGAAAAATCGGCTTGATGACGTTCCCATTTTGTCAATATCTGTAAAGCAAAACGAAGATATCTACACTGTATCCATTAAGACCCGTGGGAAACCAATGCCTCAAGACACACATCAATTTCTCAAGAGTGAAGCACTTGTTGGAAACATAATGTTGGATCTTGACCTATTTACAATCAAACTGCTAATGAGTCGATATAACGGACAAATTGATTGCTTACGCGATGATGCAACTGAAGAAAATGCTTGCGAATTTTCATTTACAGTCCATAATTGATCAAAAAAGAAAAGCACGGATGAGGTTTGTGTGCCCCATCCATTTGTGTGACACTTGTCTAATTATTCTTGGTAACCGTCTTGATACGTCCTCTGATCAGAGGGGGTTGGTGATGGTGCTTCTCTCTGCCAGAAACGACGTCTGAGTTTTCGGTACTTTGGAGTACCCCACATCCCTTGCCACCACCATCCTTTACCATCTTTAAGATACATGGAAATCTTAGCTGTTGAAACCAACACTTTCCAGACGTTGACCACTATCAGGATGAAGATGAAGATACTCCAACCGACTGCGAAGACGATTGTTATATCGAATTCTTCAATGGATACTAATCCAATTAATTGTTGTACAGAGTAGGTGTGCCAAGCACCATCATTGAAGGCGTAGATGTAGTCCATTGGATAGAGGAAACCTGTGAAGAGTATCCCAAGTATGACCAAACCTACACTTATGAGAACCTCAAGTAGGAGGTTCACATTGTTCTCACCAGCTCTGAAGTAGAGTGCACCCTTGATTGCACCAAGCATCAATAGAAGTGCAGCTATGTTCATGAGGGGGACAAGACCAGGTTTCAATGCGAACTGGATGGCGGGAATGATTATCACATATGCCCCGATCATTCCAAAGATAACCTCACCAGCAGCCTCCCAGCGACCCTTTGGTTTGAAACCCTCGCCTCCTGCACCTAAGACTACCTCAAGTGTGGTCTTCTCAGTCACTGCCTTATCGCGATCTACAACTAGTGAAACGATTACAACAATTCCAACAATGATTAGGACATTCAATGCTATCATTGCGGGTATGTTGAATGGGAAGGTTGGAATTACAAAGGCATCACCAAATGCAGCTCCAATTACGTTGACTCCAACGATGACTGCAATACTGAGTGCAAGAATTGTCAAGAGAACCCGCATCACTGGTTGTACGTACTCTGCAGGGACGGGTCCCTTCGTCTCGCCAGTACCTGCGTACTCATTGGCAACTCGTTTGGGGTCACCAAGACGCTCAATAGCCATTGTGACCGATCCTGCAGTCACTGCACCCTGCCCAATCTCCTCGGCTGAGTCCAGTAGATGTGTTCTGATTTCCATTAGAGTGTCTTCACTATCCAGTGGTAGATAGACTCTCACTCTCTCCAAATATTGTTCAATTAGTTTCTCGGGATCACTTGTCATAGCGCATCACCCTCTAGTATTCTCTCCATTTCCCGGGAGAGTTCGGTCCATTTTTCTTTCATAAGCTTGAAGACTTCTTGTCCCTCTGAAGTGATAGAGTAGTACTTTCTTGGCTTTGTAGGGTCATCATAATTCCAGGTTGCCTGTAAGAGTCCACGCTTCTCCTCTAATCTGCGAAGAAGTGGATAGACTGTACCCTGCTCAAAGGCAAGAAAGCTTGCTCCCTTGTCCTCGAGTTTCTTGACAATCTCGTAACCGTAGCTACTCTCATCTTCAAGCACGGCCAATATCGCAAGAGATGCAGCGCCTCTCTTTACCTCCTTGGACCAACGCTCGAATTCTTCATTTGCTTTCTTTGATTGTAAGCTCAACTTATCTCACCAACTACTTGGCATCGCCGTGTAACAGGCATAACCAAGTACTGTACGTTATATAGTACTGTACATCAATTGAATATAAAGCTTCCTCTCTGGGTATTGAATAAGAAATGAAGTGAAACTGGTCAAGCAGGTTTTTTGAATCGCAGCTGGAAGATGTGCTCGCTTACGGACTCCTCGAACACCTCAAAGCCAAGTTCTGTACCAAGTTCCTTGAAATCGGAAATATCCTGTTTACGATCTGCCCACGGGCAACCATAACCGGTTCCGATTGTTCTATCTGGTAGATGTATCTGCAGCATGATGGCATATACTGACTTACTATCATCAAATTGTTTGGGAATGTTCATGTCCCAGAGCAGAAACTCTCCTCCAGGGGTAAGAACACGATACACCTCTTCGAAGACCTTACGTTTGGTATCCATATTCATATACATCATTGAGTAGAATGCCGTGACAGTAGAGAATGTGGCGTCAAGGAATTGAAGGTCTGTGGCATCCATGACAACTCTCAGATATTCACCCACGCTGGCTTCCTCAAGTTCATCCTTGCGCATATCGATTGCCACAACTCTTGTACCCTCAAGCTGGCCTATGACTCCCTCACCACCGCCTCCGATATCAAGGAGATATCCACTACTATCAATCTTCTCAAGTGTTACTTCTTGAGGATCAATGAAGTGGACGTGTTTGTACGTGTCTTCTGATTCATTTTCACTCATTTTTTCAACCGACATTGGCTCGTTAATGTACTACATAAGAATCACTGATTCAGTATTAGCACCCAAGAATTCATCAAAGGGATATTCACGTGTAATATTGGGAGCGGACCTGGTTTGTCTGAGAGTGACAAGATATTGCTTCTAACTGGTCGAATGGCCTATGATGATGTGTCCAGAGTTGCAGATGAGTTTCCCAATGTCTGTGTAGAGACCCTTCCGATCTCAGTTGCAGCATTCACAACAATGAAGATAGTACTTAGACATGGTCCTGATTTAGTATCTAAGTACAATCCAGATCTCATCTTGGTATCAGGTATGACTCAGGGTGATTTTTCCGAGGCAAGTGAGAAACTTGGAACACGTGTTCTAAAAGGAACGAAGAATGTATCAGGCTTAGCCTTGCTGCTACGTGAAATTGAGGAGGTAGTCGAGAAACTATCACCAATTGAACCAGCCGATAAAATCATCCAAGACAAACTGACTGAACAATTGAAAGAACAGATTCAGAGAATAGAGCATGAAGCCAGCTATAAGATTCGAAACTTCAAGCTTCGTTCAGGCCTTACCATAGGAATGGAGTTCCCACCCAGAGTTATGGCAGAGATTGTTGATGTCACAACACGGTCCATTGATGTATCAATATCTAAAGCCCGTAGACTTGCAAGACATGCTGACATCCTAGATTTGGGTACAAATATCGAGAAGCCAGACCCTGAAAGAATGGCTGAAGTGGTAGCTGAAGTTCGAAAACTAGGTCTACCTGTGAGTATTGATACTCTCAATCCCAAGGAAATAGAGGCAGGAGTCGATGCAGGTGCTGAGATTGTCCTTTCAATTGATAGAGGAAATCAAGATGTAGTGGGCCGTATTCCTGAAGATGTAGCACTTGTATGTCTTCCAACAAATGTG
>JAEOST010000216.1 GCA_016840245.1 Candidatus Thorarchaeota archaeon | reverse complement strand
CCGATGGAAAACAGTCACTCTGGCTACCACGATTCATTTTCGAGATAAAAACTAGGATGATGCATAGTTGGTTCCTTGAAGCAGAGATCAAACATTCACAGTCAAGAAAGTCCAATAATCTGGATAATCGGATAGTAAGTAGTTTTCCAATGAATGATTACCCAATGGATGATACGATGTGGACAACCATCCTCGAATCAACACCTAGATATTCAACACAAAAACAACTGGATACCTACTCCCGAGCATTGAAAGAGAATTTTCAACAAATCACCGGACAGGAACTGGATTGCATTCCTCGAGGGACAATAGTCATTGAATCAATTTCTGACAAAAAGACTGTACGGCGGATCATCTCGAATTTGATCATCAAGGGCTTTGAAACAACTAGGAAGATGAGAGGTATGATTGTACGCACTATTATCACTCCATCTTTGAAAGATTCCAGTAGAATCGCGCTCATTATCCATTCACAAAACAAGCCAGCGAATATTGAGAGAACCGTTACCAAAGCCCCATGGAAACCTCTCTACACTCCGTTCAAGAATGCGGGTAAAACTAGACGGTGTTTCACGCTATATCTTACTGGTAGAACTCGAACCTCAGCTGGTGGGTCTGCAGCCTGGCATTCACGAAATTATCATGGACTTCAGATCTTACATGAGATGAAGGAAGCAGATCCTGACACTAAATTCATCTGGGTGGATCTTGCGAATCAATTTAATGATCCGCGACTTACTGAAGCACGACTTCATCTCAGACCAAGAGGATATTCTGAGGAGGCTGCTGCTAAAGCACATCCCGATAGGATCCGAGAGTTTTTTGAGGGTATCGAGATACATGGGTATCTTGATAGTATTCTAACCTCTCTTTATGATGATGGGACCATTCCTTCTTTTGATTTTGATAGGAAATCGCGAAACAAGTCAGTAATAGTTGTAACTGGAGCTGACACACTACGGGATGCAACCCCTGATACTCACAGAGATAGGCTAAAGGTCATTCTGGATGAGTTGTTGAATAGACTTCCAGATGATTGCAATACCTCTATATTGTGGTTTGATGCACCAGTTCCCTCAATTGAAAAGTCAATACCATATGCAACAAGAGCGCTTCGTCCTTTCTATGATGATTCATCTCTTGGAGTAGCTATCACGGATATCATCTGGAATCTTCCAGTAGCGCCAAGAAGTGCAATTCAACCCGAGAAATGGAAACTCGCGATTATTGGGGACTCTTCAATGCATGATGATATCAGAGTCATCCTTCACCATTCACCAAAGACCCTCACAATAGAACTAACACTCATACCCTTTTTGAAGGGGTGGTCCAAGAGATTCAGGAATAAGGGTACTGGATTAGTGATCCGAGAAACGGATTTGGACGATATTGTGCCTGATCGAAAACTACGTAATCGAATGAAACTGCTTTCAATCACACTGATTCCATGGCTCGTATCCAAATGGTCTGACCAGCTTATCTTTCCAGACTGTAAGGACACCTTGGACGACCTATATCATGCGCAAAGCCATGAATTCAAGAATGCTCCAGATAATCTAACATTTGTTACAATGACACAAGAAGTACCTATTGGGAAGAGTCCTAGTATTTTTGATTTGATTAAACTGCGAACTCCCGAAATACATAATGGAGCGTCTTATGCACAAATGACCCTGGGGAAAATTGACTCCCCCCGGCTCTATCGGTCACCAAACAGGTTGAAGACACAACCACGACAGATTGTTGAACAATCATCATCATTGGATGAGATAGTCGATCATGATGTCTTAGAGCAAGACTGGATTTATGGAATTAAGTTTGAATCTGAAGAGGAGGGAGCTACTCCTTGGTGGGTGGTTTTGCAGGACCCACAGAAGGAATCTAGAATATTGGTGGGGTGCTTCTCAGATAAGCCTCTAGACAAGGATGGCTTTCTCTGGTCAGAAACCAGACAGGATATTTTGAATCAAGAGTCGGTCAAGGAGATTCTTGCGTGTCCACAGACACTCATACTCTGTAAAACAACTGAACAGGGTCTAGAAACTTGGACAATTGGAACTGATGATGAACTGAACCACTCTGGCGTTCTAGAAGTAAAGGGTCGTGGGTATGGATCTCTAGGTCAACTCTTGGCCATCAGGCAGATCCTTGTTGATCCCATTACTACCGAGCCAGATTCCTCCATAAGACCCTCAAAATCATCCATTAAGCGATTAGCTGACGCGTTACAAAGATACTACAAGTCCGTCACCTCACCAACACCAGTCAATATACATCTGAAGATGGCTGATGATGTCTGTCATGTTTTATTCCGTGACAGTGACGACGTTGTTCTCCAAGACGTCGCGGTTGCGTATACCGCAGACCTTGTTTCACTTCTCAGATGGCCTGCAAAGAGAGGGCAGGCGATGTTTACGGATGTTGGAATCTATGTGACGTGGAGTGTATTTGACGACATCGACTATGGAGATCTCGACTTTATCAGACCATTTGTGGTCTTCAAGGCTGCGAGAAGCACGCCTGAGAAACTCCCAGAACGAGTGATTCAGTTCTTTGATGAATCGGAACTCCTTGAAGTGTCCATCGAACATGACCACTCGGTCTGTCCAATAGTAGTCGACCCTGAAGGAGCAGATCATGGAGCATGCTGGCGAATCACTTTGCCCCGCAACTGCCCAGAACCAGTGAGGAGGCAGCTCAGAGATTCAATGACCGGAGAGGAGGTCAATGGCCTTCTCGCTCCTGGAAGGTTCTTTGCGGGAAAACTGTACAAGCTCAAAGTGAATCTTCCAGTTGTCACTGAGAGAGATGAGAGTGTTGTGTTCCACGAGGAACTATACATCCGGATGTACCTCCGCAGTCATGATTACAAATTGAAGAAACTGATTCCAGGAACCTATCTCAGGATGAAGGAACAGAAGTGGATTATTCGACTGCGTGTGACTGATTCAGGTAATGTGAGGTGGAGCGCACAATCCTCTGTCACTGGACTCTTCTTCAGAGGTGATAGTCACATGATAGAGCTATCCCATGGTCACAGTGCAGTGCAGGAGTGTGACAGGGTTTTGAAGGTCATCACCTCAGAGATACCTGCAGGGAGGATAATGGAGTATGATTCTCTGAGGGAACAGATTCTCTCAAGACTCAAGAGTATTGGATTCACCCAGAGGAGTCCTTCCTGTGAGATTCGCTTCTCTGAACTGTCTGACACCAGCTTCAAGTTAGCCGTCTTTCCAGTAGTGGAGTCACGAAGAGAACCACTCTACTCAATTACCATTGAGCTCACAGGAGCGGAACAGACTCAGGATGTCATTGATGCGATAGATGGAAGCCTCTCTGAGGGAGAGATGAGTGTGTTCTCTATCATAGGAAAGGATATGCTCTTGAGAAGACTCGAACGATGGTTGAAACGGACGCTGACCGACCATGGTTTTACACATGATAGAGATGACATAGAGGTACCTGAGGCTTGGACTGTGACCTTGTCTCCTCAAGAGGGAGGGATTCACTGGGAGGCAGAACGACATTACGGTAAAGAGAAGAGGAGTGGAATTCTCTATGATGATCCAAAATTCCTTTTTAATGAAAACATCCAGTATGCAATACAGGCTGTGTGTGAATACGTAGAGATTGACCTGATACCACGCCTTAGAGAAATCGATGATCTTAAAGAAGTCCTGAATAAGCAGGTTCCGCGAGTGGTGCGAGAAGTGAGGCAGATACAAGCACAAAATCAATAATTCCAATAAAAGTGGAAAACCATTTCGTAATTCTACAGGGGTATCAGAAGGAACGATAGGGAAGTCGACTCCATTTTGCTTCATGACTCAGTTTATG
>JAEOST010000215.1 GCA_016840245.1 Candidatus Thorarchaeota archaeon | reverse complement strand
GGCATTGCTTGTAATCATACCATTCAGAACAACGCCATTCTATATTCCCATCGAGTCGTTGGTATATCTAATTGCTTCAGTCATAATTGGTCTAGTCATTGGAGATGTTGCATTTCTAGTGGGTCTTGATAGAATTGGAGTTTCCTATGCATTTCCTATTGCTAACATCTATCCTATTACAACCTACATCATTGCGATCATGTTAGTTGGAGAGGAAGTCCTCCCCATTCGGTTCATTGGAATCATGATGGCAATGGCTGGAGTAACAATTGTCTCCCTTGAACAGTCGTCAATCGATGAGAATACACAGACAAGGAGAGACCTCATTGGAATTGGACTTGCCTTCTTAGCAGCAATATGCTGGTCATTTGGTAGCGTTTTTCTTCAGGTGGGAGTGGAGGGGGTTGACCCAATTGATGCTAATTTCGTAAGGATGTTGGTGGGATCTGGGATATTCATTCCATTGTTTCTTGGAGCTCGGCACAGAGGAATGAAGATGCCTTCGAGAAGAGCCACAAAGATTGTAATTGTAGGTGGATTTCTTGGAATGGCAATTGGTGCTCTGCTATATACATACACGGTTAGTCAAATCGGTGCATCTATCGCAGCTCTGCTAGGTTCGACAGCACCACTATTTGCATTACCCATTTCTACAGTATTTCTCAAGGAGAGATATACATCTAGGTCGGTTCTCGGAGCAATGCTCACAGTAGTTGGCGTGATTCTTGTAGTTGCTGCATTCTAGTGCAGATTGTAGTTGAAGTACATCTATTCGATAGGACGGGTACTTGAACTGCGGTGTGTGGTTTGTGATCCATCATCAACTCGCCACAGGAACTTGTTGATTTCTTTCTCAGCCCAACGCTCAGCTGCATTCTCTGCAGCCCAGAAGTCTATTCGAAATAGTCCCTCACGTCCTCCACTTGCACTGATTGAGATCTCCACATCATTCCAATGTGACCGGCATTCGATAGTGACTGTCACAGTCAGAGTCTGCATATTGCGAAGCATCAGCTTGTCTCTAGTGAAGACAGCCACGGTGCCTTCCTCAAAATCCCAACTCCTGCTTAATTTGTTGGCAAAATTGTTCTCAAGAAATCTCAATAAAGACCTCAGATTATGTCGGTTAGTTCTCATCTGTATAGGTATTGTGTCTTCCCTCTACGGGTGCGATGGCTTTGTAGACCCACCCTTAGGTATAATTTCATCTGAAAGACTAAAAGGATTTGCATCCTCGTTGAATGTCTAAAGAGGAGATTGGGCGAGATTGA
Organism: Candidatus Thorarchaeota archaeon; assembly: GCA_016840245.1. The sequence continues at coordinate 3,485 of JAEOST010000215.1, read as the reverse complement.
CCCGCCCGAATCGACATCAACTGCAACTGGCTTATGCAAATTGGTCTCTTGTAATAACATGTCCGCAGTATTCGCACTCAACGACCTTGTTTTGTCTGATGTCATTCACTTCGTCAGGTTCCAAGGGACCTGCACAGGTAAAACATTCCCACTCATCAACATCAAGCATTGGCATATCTTCGTCATCGTCATCATCTGCAGCAGCACTGGTATGCATTGTGTCGCCAGTTGTATGTACAATTTGATAAACTACAGGAGGGGCTTCAGGAGGTGGTAGGGGAGGTTGTTTGCGACGTCTTCGTCGTTTCGGACGTGTGGCAAAGCATCTCTTACAAAGAAGCGGTAAAAGACGCCCCCATTTGCGAGCGCGGATAATTCGCCTTGTGAGTCCAGGCTCGATCTTCTTGTTACACTTCCGACATTCCATATGGGATATCTCACCTGACTCCACTTTGTTAAAGAGACACGGACGACAAATCGTATGTCCACCAGAGACTTTACGCAATCGTTTGACCATCCTTGGACGAATTGGTCTACCACAAGTTGTGCATTTTACAGCCAATTGAATCAGCTCATGAAAACACAGTAACTCGAGTATATTACGTTTCTTTGGACCTACAACAAGGAGAGGTGATGGAAGGGCGGGAGTGATTTCCCGCCTTTCATTGGTAGAGGACAGAGTTTGTCTGGCATCCACCCGCAGTAGTCGGTCTCTTCCATCATGATTAGAGTCTTTGAATTATTCCACGTTGAAGTAGATTGTATACCAAGTCGTCGACTGTGATTTGGCCTCTCATCACAAGAACTGGTTTGCTGTCTTGATTTCGAACGACAAAACCAAGAAATCCTACACTGATATCGGTATCATCAGCTCCGGTCATGTTCAATCGAAAACCAAAGACGATCGTATTGTTGAATCGACCCTCATCAGGACGGCCAGCAAAACCTAAGCCTTCTGTCACCGAATATCGAGAATAGTTCATGACAAGATAGCCAGATGTCACTTCAAACATCACACCTCGAGTACCATTTCGAACGATTTCAAACTCAAGATGCATTTTGGTTAGAGCACGACTCTCTGTATCCTCAGTTCGGAAACCGGCCTCTCCTCGAGCTTCAATGCTGAACGAGTCACCAATTGCAGCTCTAGCAGTGGCTTCAGACTCAAGGACTGCAGCAGCATCAACAGATGTTGTAAGCAGTGGAAGTGCAATCAGAGCAAAAACTGACAATACCGCTCCAAGGGCCAGGATCTTCTTAGCGTGTCTCATCTTAGACTCAATATTCTACATGGTAATTTGATATAAAGGCGGGATGAAGGAATGCTCTGGATGATTCGTCTAGTAGATTTCTTCGCGCTATTTAGGAAAGAATCAGTCGTAAATTCATCCAAAAGGCTGTACGAATCATCCATTGATAATATAGATGAGTAATCGAATCTAGGATTGGCGTAGAATAATGCAAGGAACGACTCTGGTGACTATTGGACCTCTTCTTCTGGAAACTTTCAGTGGAGTCATAGCTATATTAGTTTCACATTACGCGAACACCGCATTCAGGCTCACTGGACAGAAGCGACTTTCGGATCTCTCTACAGGATTCTTAGTGCTCTCTGCGAGTATGTTCGGACGGGTCATAGGTACAATCTATTTTGCAGTCCTCTATGGACCAGCTGATGCATTGCAGAGCGCTAGATCATTGATCTTCCTTGTTTCAGTCACGTGCGATGCACTCAGAATCATGGCATATATCCTGTTTGCGATTTCAACAAGGCGGACTCTGATGGAACAGAACCCCTCCCCCATTATGTTAATGGCACTTCCATGGTGGATAGACCCTAACCTTGAGATGATTGCCATTATCGTCATGTTGATTGTAGTTCTTCAGTCATTGATGAATTACACGGCTAATAGAAGTCGCTATGCGCTTTATGTGCTGGGTGGATTCTTCTGTCTATTATTGAGTCATATCTTTTTGATATTCGAACACATAGATCGAGGATACATACTCAGCCAGATATTCCAATTCCTAGGATTGTTTGCTCTTCTCTTCATGTTATGGAAGGCAGGACGAGTATAATGAGTAGGAAACGCCCTTACCGCTCCAAGATGCGTATCATGGCAGACATGATGCGTGCTATTCAGAGTGAAGGAGAGGAAGGTGCCGGTCCTACAAAGATACTCTATGCAGCTAACCTATCCCATGATAGACTCACACAGTATATCGATGAACTCGTGGAGAAGGAACTTATCATCGAAACAGAGGAAAATGAAAGTAGCAGAGTCTACAAGCTTTCCGAGAAGGGACGAGAGTTTCTGTCTGAATTTGTCAAAATCGAGAGATTCTCAGAAGCCTTCGGTATTGATGTCTAAGGAGATATCATATCGGCTTTGATAGTTAGCAGCACATTTCCGAACATTCATAATGATGATGTGAAACTTCACAATCATTCTTGAAGAAACTACATCAGCAATGTAGTTTGACGGAGGCCAGACTATGCCTGATTTTCACGATTATCTGGAAGCACTAATGAGAGGGGATACTCACGAAGCCGAGAGTATCCGTATGGCTGAAAGAGAACAATTCACATTCCCAACTGCTAAACCCCAATGGGCACCATCACGTCAGTACAGAATTCAACATCTTACATTTGAGTGGAAGATGAACCTAAAGGAAGAACATGTTGATGCAATAGCAATACTAAGAATCAAGTCTATTGTTCCCGAGATTTCTACGATCTATCTCCATGCTGCTGAGATGAAAATATCATCAGTCAAAGCGGGTGATGATGAAGTCTCATTCGCCATGCAACCCGATGAAGAATCCATGACAGTTTATCTGAAGACCCCATTGAAAGAGAATGACATTGTGGAACTCACATTCACCTACCAAATCGATAAACCACGTGGGGGTCTGTTCTTCACTAATCCATCACCAGAATTCCCTAGTATTGAAACCAGTGCGTGGACACAATTACAGGATGACTATGCCAGATATATCGTTCCAGTTTATGATAATCCAAGTCACAAGTTTCCCCTAGAGAGCATTATCACGGTTCCTGAGGGTTTCTATGTCATGAGTAATGGCGAACTGAAGGAGAGAAGAAAGAACGATGATGGTTCAGAAACATTCCACTGGGTGCAGAAACTTCCAATTCCCTCGTACCTGATGACAGTATGGGTTAGTGAGGCTGTTGAGTACAAGGAGGATCTGGATGGGCTTGAGGTCAGTTATTATGCTCACAAGAAGTGGGATAAGGACACCATCTATCGTTCGTATGGCAAGACTCCTGAGATGATTAAGTTCTATGAGTCCAAGTTTGGTGTCAAATATCCTTGGGTGAAATATGCTCAGGTAACTGCTGCCAACTTCATCTTTGGGGGTATGGAGAACGTTAGTGCCACAACACAGACAGATGCCACATTCCATGATGATAAGGCCCACTTGGACTTTGACTCAGATGGTCTTGTGAGTCATGAGCTTGT
>JAEOST010000214.1 GCA_016840245.1 Candidatus Thorarchaeota archaeon | reverse complement strand
AGACCCTTCTTGCCACTTTTCTTTGGAGCACCGATTAGTTCTGCAACCTCGGAATGACCATATCTCATGGCAAATGCGAAAGCTGTTGTTCCATCATCATCACTTATGGATGTGTCAGCACCTTTCGCTAGCAATGCTTTGACAATCTCGATGAATCCCTCTCTGGCTGCAAACATCAGAGCAGTTTCTGAGAACTGAGTCGCCTTGTTTGCATCAGCTCCTTTCTCTAAGAGCAATAGGACTACATCCAAATGTCCACCACCACTCGCCTGCAGGATTGGAGTCCATCCGACTCGATTTGTGGCATTGATATCTGCACCTCGCTCTAGGAGTAACTTCACTACATCCAATCGCCCTCTCAGACATGCCCAGAGCAATGAGTTCAATCCTCTGTCCCCAACTACCTCAATATTGGCTCCATCATCCAGAGCCTTCTCTACCCCTGCCAAATCACCATCGTGAGATGATGTGATCAATAGTGCATCTGCTTCTTCTAGATAGACTACTGCTGGTCGTACAAACTTAATTCTATATTTCTGCAAGAGTTCAACAATGTGTGGGGAGCTAGAAACAGACATCTGTCCAACTGTTATGGCATCATCCATTACGTTGCTTGGAAACTCATCAACTGAATCCAAGAGGACCTTGATTATCTCAGGATGTCCATCTCTGGCAGCAAGATGTACTGGAGTCATATCTACTCCATTCTCAAGGAGAATGTCAGCCCCCTGTTCAAGGAGAAATCGGACAATCTCTATGTGTCCTTTGCTTGATGCAATGTGGAGTGCTGTGTCAGAGAAGAAATTCTCTTGTGAATCAATATTCGCTCCATCCTTCAGGGCTTTCTTTACACCATCGAGGTCTCCTGATTCTGCAGACTTGATAAGCAACTCATCACTGGACATGGTATCACTCTTCCAGTGAGAGAGCAAGGCTTCATTGCTTATATTCAAACTGCGTTGGTAGGTTCCTTCTGTTTTGGATTCATTACTCGTCCAAGAAACAGGATTGTGTTTGTTCTGGTTTCTCGAATAAGAAGTATGAACGGACGATCTGCCTTGAAGACTGGTGGCCTTGGCGGAGCTGAGCCCATACATCCATGTACGATACCTGTTGCCGCTGCGGCTACTGTGCCTTTTTCATTCACTTCAACGTAAGCCTCGTGAACTACATCATCAATCCAGAACTCAAAATCGTTTGAGATACCTGTGAAATCAGCATTGTCTGAAGAGAATGCACTGCTCATCCCAATCGAGCTTAGTACACCTTTCAAACTGAATCTCTCTCTCATTGTGAATCGAGGTAGGTATACCTCAACATCCTGTAATCCTAGACTACGTATCCAACTTTCAATCTCATACAATGTGAGCTTTCTGCTGAACTCAGAGAAGTCAGCACCCTCTCTTGGAAGGAATATCACCATCGATAAATCATGAGTTCTTTGTGTTCCTGTATACCCGTCACCTGACCAAGCACTCTGCTTCAGACCATATGGAAGTTCAAGTACCTGTGCTATTGCATCTTCAGCATAGTGGAATTGACTAGTCTGATACATGAGTGGGACATAGATTGGTTGGGCTTCTATGAGATTGAATTTTGAGTCGTTTGTATTTTCCAACTTGAATGGTTTCACCCATGAACCCTTGAAGTAGATTGCATTAGTTAGAATCAATGCTGTGTCATCTGAGATCATATCAGGTGAAAACAAGGTCTGGATAATATTCTGGGTATGATCACTGACCCATTCATTGATGATAGCCGCTGCTCTAATCCTGTCCTGAAAGTCAAGTTCGAATAGCACCTTACTGTAATATTGAGAAACCAGTGAGAAATATTCCTCAAGTATCTCATAGTCTTTTTGAACCCAGATTGCATTGGCAACTGTCAGCTCAGACCCATCTCTGTTACCCACCAACATTAGTCGTTGGTTCAAAGCATTCATACCGACATGATGAGTTTCATCTCTATCTTCTAGACAAAGAGTGTCTGCAATCTCCTTCTCTGTTGTTCCACGAGAACCTCCATAGGAAATGGAAAGTGCAGAATCAATGCTGTAGGGTGAGAAGAAGATGTTTCCTTCAGTTAGCATAATCAATTTCTGATACATATTGACAGCAAACTCATTGTTGCTCTTAGCTACTCTAGTTTCAATAGAGAATGTATCCTTCCTCTCCACCATCTCTTCAACATGTGGCTCTGCAGGAACCTCTGTAGACAAAGCAAGGTCTCTCTCTCTTGGATTATATGTCATTATTTTTCGTTCTCCTCAGATTTCAAGTCTAGATTCACAACTTGATATTCCTCATTGATAACGCCATACTCAAGTAGCATCTTCCTCTTGATGTCCATGGGCTCTGTCAGAGTCATCCAGAACATACCATTGGGTGTGTTGATGAGAATTGGATGATCAATGAGTACTACTCCATTGCAATGTGGACAGTATTTTGCATTTGCATGTCCCTCTAGTATCTTCTCAATGAGTTTGGGACTTAGCCAAGTACAGACGGATGTCAAGTATGTGAAGTCAAAAGAATCTCCACAATGTGGGCACTGGACTGGCATGTCCATAAATGATGTCAATAGCATTCATCCTCCTAACCGAAGTAGTCCATGGTGCCTTGGTACGTGTACCGGGAGTCATCTGCATCCCTTCTCGTTCTATCTTTCATAATCTGGACCTGCTCAACACCAGTGCGGACTTGGCCATTCTCATGTATCAGATGTGCAGCCTCGAGAATCTCCCGTATAGACTCAAGTCCCTGCCCAAGGTCGATCATGAACACTCCAGTGGGGGCTTTAATGAGAATACTTCCAGCAAGTGGGATCAAGTGTCTACATCTCGGACACCAAGCATTGTAGCCTCTGTCGTAGATCTGCTGAATCAGCTCAGGATTGAGCCAAGTGCAAATAGAGGGTGAAAATGTAACTGTAAAGTGATGTCCACAGTTTAGACATGTTGCTGGTAAATCATTGAAGGTTGTCATGCGAAATTCTCCTCACTCCCCAGACTCCAGCGTTCCCTTGTACTGGTGTTTCTCTTCCTCTTCTCGCTTGAATCTCTCTTGGAGTTGGGCCTCTTGCACCCCAACAGAATAGACCTTTCCATTGTCGTCGATGAGTCCAATATCTTCCAAGAAGTGTCTGGTTGTGGGAAGGTCATGCCCAGTATCGAAAATCCACATTCTTGATGGTGCGTTAATTACCAAGTCAGTTCTCACTGAAACTTTATGATTGCACTCTGTACAAGTTATCCCGTATCCTCTTTCGTACATATCTTGTATTGCATCAGGATCTAACCAAGTGCAAATCGATGGATGAAACATCCCAACAAACTCAGTCTTGCACTCTGGACAGACCAACTTTACCGCTCGTATTGTTGTCATTCCTCTCACACGAATGTAATTGTATTACGTGTTACTACTTACCTAATACTTATAAAGTATCACTTCGATAGTTACCTGAAGATGCAGATTGGAGTGCAATTCTTGGTTCCAAATTTTCCTGGACAAGAGAACCAATTGGCTATGAAGAAAGAAGAGAATAGTGAGAAAGAAATGACCGCGCAGATACCTGATGAGTTTCGATATGAGGGAGAAGTCTATTCCCTTGTTGGTTTGAAGGGTGAGGGACTGTATACCCCTCAGGATTTTGGAATGACACCTCAAGCAGCATCCACTGCATGCTACAGAGGGTATGTCATGAAGTATGATTGCATTGATGGACAATTAGTCCTTGATGGAATGACGGTCAATTCAGAAGAAGGACCCACTATCAATGGAGTAGAACCCGTTGAGAGTCAAGACGGTTTTAGAGCTAGGCAAGTAATGGCCTATACTGTCTTTGGTGGTTGTCAGTTTGCCAAGGTGTATGAGAACCTCAAGATGAAGACAAAGTTTACTGGCTCCATTCTTCTTGCAAAGGACTTCATTAGTTCGATGTACGTTCACATGGGTTTCCAGAGACCTATGTCCTTTAGGACTGTACTTGAACTTCAAATTCAAGATGGTGATATCGTCAATGTGAGTGATCTCTCTGAACAAATGGAAGAGATTCGACTGAGGGGTCTAGAGAGGGGTGCACATCCTGACTCGCGCGCAGATGAGGATGTCCGAGAGTGGATAGAGGGAACATTCTCGTTAGATTACTAGGCGGATTGATACAATGACAGCACAAATCCCTGATGAATTTCGCTACAATGGTGAACCATATTCTCTTGTCGGAATGAAGGGTTCAGGTCTCTACACAGTAGAGGACTTTGGATTAGAAACCAGGATGGCATCTACAGCATGCTGGCGTGGAAATATCATGTACTATGACTGTGTTGATGGTCAACTTGTCCTTGATATGATGCATGCTAACTCGGATGAGGCTTTCCCCATCAATGGAGTTGAGCCAGCACCTGGTGAATATGAGATGTTCTCTGAAGAGGTCAAGAAGCGACTTCCAGAGAAGCTTAGGAATCATAGATTGTTCAAATTCACATACAAAGACATGAAACTGAAGACCCGATTTACAGGTTCAATCTTACTAGCAAAGGACTTCATCAACTCAATGTATCGACATATGGGATATCAGAGACCTATGGCATATCGAATTGTCCTTGAGATTCAGGTGCAGGATGGTGATATAATCAGTGTTAGCGATCTCTCTGAGAGTATGGAAGAGTTGAGACTGAAAGAGCGACACAAAGGTGCACAACCCGACTCTATGTCAGAGGAAGACGTACATGAATGGGTGGAGGAGACCTTTTCTCTAGACTATGACGTATAATAAATTGGGATGCCAATGGTAGAGATTACTCAACTCAAAGAGTCTGATTTCGAGGAGTTCATTCAGAATCACGTCTATGCTATCGTTGGTTTCTTCAGCAGATATTCCTCGTTCTGTGCTGCGGGGGAAGCACATCTACATGAGGTTGCAGAATCTCTTGCAGAAAATAGCAAAACAAACATCATTGACTATGCAAAGATCTGGGTCGAAGACCTGGAGGGTAGCTTTCTTGATTATGGTCTTACATCGCTTCCATCCTTTGTTATGTGCCATTCTGGAGATCGAGAAAGAGTATTGGGATCAGAACTTCTAGAAGGTGACATCTCAGATACATGCGGATTAATAGTCAGTTGGCTAATCGAAACCAGGGCACGTGACCAATAACGATTCATTTGTTACTTCGGGCAATTCATTGAAGATTATCCAAGAAGTTGACTATAAGACATAAATGCGATTTTCTTTCCAATACAAATTACGACGCGGATTACATTGAGAGGAGTGTATATGTATACACGCAAATTTACAATTATATT
>JAEOST010000213.1 GCA_016840245.1 Candidatus Thorarchaeota archaeon | reverse complement strand
TACGGTGTAACTCGTGAGCCGCAGTAAAAAACCATCGAAAAAGGATACAGAACGGGACAAACTAGCTGTCTTTCTGTGTCGTTGTGGTTCCAACATCGCGGATACTATTGATATTGATTCATTACGGGAAAAGTATGAGGCTGAAGGTATTCCCCTGGTTGAGGTTGATGATCACCTCTGTTCTGAACAGGGTGTATACGATCTAGTTCAGAAAGTGAAGAAGAGTAAAGTTGAGAAGGTTGTCATTGCAGGATGCTCACCCCTTCTTCACAAAGACCTCTTCTCAGATGCCATGAAGGATGCAGGTCTTGATCCGGGTCACATGCATATGGCCAATATCCGAGAGCAGTGCAGCTGGGTCCATTATGACGAGCCAGAGGAGGCAACAGCAAAGGCTGCAGCAATCATTGACACGGGTATTGCCCAAGTTGGTGCGTCACATCCAGTTCCAACATATCAGATGCCAGTTGTACAGAGAGCTCTTGTGATAGGAGGCGGGGTTTCAGGAATATCAGCGGCACTGGAGATTGCTGATGCAGGTATTGAAACCATCATTGTGGAGAAAGAGGGATTTCTTGGAGGACATATGGCTAAGTGGGATAAGCTCTTCCCAACATTTGACTGCAGTATTTGTATTCTGGGTCCGATGATGACGAGAGTGGCAAGACATCCTTTGATTCGCACAATGACCCTTAGCGAGATAGAGAATGTGAAAGGAGCTACTGGGAAGTATCAGGTTAGGGTCAAGCAGAAAGCAAGATATGTTGACATTGAGAGTTGTACAGGTTGCGATAGGTGTCTGGAAGTTTGTCCGGTTATTGTTGTAGATGAATACAATAGTGGACTTGGAAAGCGGAAAGCAATGGTTCGTCCATCAGTAGATGCTATTCCCATAGCACCCTACATTGACATGGAGAACTGTATTGGATGCCAGTCGTGTGCAGGAGTATGTGAGGCTGAATCACTACGTTACAACGAAGAAGACAAAATTGTGACCCTCGAAGTAGGTTCCATCATTGTCGCCACTGGATTTGAACCGTTTGACCCAACTATCGTTGAAGAGCTTGGATATGGTGAAAATCCTGATGTTGTGACGTCTATAGAGCTTGAACGGCTTGTCAATCCAGCAGGCCCAACGAATGGCAGGTTGGTAAGACCATCAGATGGCAAAGTTCCACGAAGAATCGTATTTGTGCCATGCGTGGGAAGTCGCTCTCATAGATTCAAGAGACCGTATTGTAGTAGAGCGTGCTGTTCTGTAGCAGTGAAAGAAGCAATTCAGGTAAAGCAATTACTCCCGAAGATTGACGCATACGTCTTCTATATCGATATGAGAACGTTTGGCAAGGGTCAGGAGGAGCTCTACTTCCGAGCAGGTGAAGAATACGGAATCAAGTTTGTAAGAGGAACTGTAGGAGAAGTAGTCTATAATCCAGTGTCTGGAAAAACATCCATTCGTGCTGAGGATACACTCATTGGAAAGCAGTTAGACATGGAAACCGACCTCATTGTACTGATGGTTGGGATGGATGCTGAACCCAGTAATGTAGATCTGGCTGCAAAATTACGAATTCCTCTGGATGAGAATGGTTTCTTCCTAGAAAGACACCTCAAACTGAGTCCAAGTAGTACCCCATCAAAGGGAATATTCCTAGCAGGAGTAGCACAGGGTCCTAAAGATGTGGCTGACAGTGTGGCACATGCTGGACTTGCAGCATCAAAGGTCAAAACCTTGCTGACAGGTGGGACCATTGATACCGATGCATGTGTCCCCACTTTCGATTCTGAACTCTGTATCAGTTGTAGACTGTGTGAACGTATGTGTGCACCTAGAGCAATCTCTTTCGATGGCGATAACTTTCCAGTAATAAATCAAGGAGCCTGCCGAGGATGTGGTACCTGTGTTGCAGCATGTCCTGCTGGAGCATTGGACCTACCCTGTATGACTAACGAGCAGCTGGTAGTGGCCACAAAAACTGCTGTAAGAGTAAACTCTCTAAAACCCAATATCGTTGGATTTCTCTGTCGTTGGTGTGCCTATAGTGCTGCTGATAGAGCCGGGGTTTCCCGTATTGCATACCCCCCTAATGTCATACCAATTCAAGTACCATGTACAGGTCGTCTGAACACTGATGTTCTTCTCGCAGCCTTTGAAGAGGGTGCGGATGGAGTCGCTGTTCTAGGATGCCATGAGCAGGACTGTCACTACAGGTCCGGAGCCAGATTTGCCAAGTTCAGAACATACACCCTCCGTGATGTCATTGAAGACACAGGGATTGATGGTGGAAGATTGTACTTTGGAGCTGCTTCAGCCTCAGAAGCAGATCTGTTTGCTGAACAAGTTACAGGCTTTGTGAACAGGGTAATTGAACTTGGTCCTCTTGGGACGGAGTTCTCAGAGAACATCGTAAAACCAGTTTCTGACTCAGGAGGGACTGGAAAGTGACTGATGCTCTAGAAAAGGAGAAGACCGGGGTCTCAATTGGTGAGAAGCCTGAAATCACTATGGATGTTGTTGATGGAAAGCTCCGGCTCTTGTGGAAGACCTCATTGCTAACTAGGACACTGGACTATCAAATAGACAGGTGCGTAGGCTGTACTCTTTGTCTCTACTGCCCATGGGATGCAATCACACTTGGACCCGTTGGTGAGACTGCTGCAGGAAGAATTGAGGGTGCACCACTCGTCAATGTTGACCCAGACCTCTGTACATTCTGTGGACTCTGTGACTCGGCATGTATCTTCGGAGCTTTTGAGGCCGAATATCAAGGAGAGGGTGCTGTCAATACGTACAACCGAATTGAAGGGATTCATAGTATCAATGAGGACAAGTGCGCTCCCTGTCTGCTCTGTGCCAAGGTCTGCCCGACAGGGGCATTGGATGTTGATGTGCAGGTCGATCATAAGAAAGACTTGGTAGAATACGAGAAAGAAGAATCAGCAGAGGGCACAATCAAAATTCACGAAGACAAATGTTCGTACTGCGGTCTCTGCGAGTTATTATGCCCTGAGGCAATCAAGATAATCTGGTCAGACTCAGCAGAACCGCCAGAGTTCAAACCCGCGATTGCCATCAGGGTGAACGAGGATGAATGTGACTACTGTGGTCTGTGTGCGGAGATTTGTCCTGACGAAGCAATTGATGTCGAGTGCACATCATCAAGCCCACGAACAATCCAAAAGCCAAAGATTGAGGGTAAGCTCCATCGCAACGATGACCTGTGTGTCAAGTGCGGACTTTGTGCCATAGTGTGCCCATATGAAGCACTTCGAGTAGAGAAACCATTCTCAGGAGAGGTTACCTTTCCACTACTAGAGAAGTGTGATCCGATTGGCTGCCACAATTGCTTCAACATCTGTCCAGTCAAGGCAATATATCCAACCGGACAGGCAGACAAGATTGCAGTATTGGATGATCACTGTCTCTATTGTGGGGCCTGTATGAACTCGTGCCCGTATGATGTAATCGCAGTCACACGAGATGGATACAATGTTGAAGAATTAGAGAAGGCACGAAAATGGGAACGTGCGCGAAAACTCTTCTTTGATGCAGTCGTTGGAATCGATCCCCCACAAAGTAGCCTCTTTGAGAGGGACATCGTACTTGAAGCACCTCATAAGAAAGAGGTCCATGACGATGATGAGTTAGATTGGAATATACCGGAGGCTGAGCGCAAAGAGATCATGAAGACCATCAGTCTGCTTAGAAAGATGTTCAAAGAGAATCCAAAAATCAAACTTCAGCTTGAGAAAGGTAAAGCTGACGACGTCTTTGAGGAATTCATGAATCGAAAAGAGAATCTAAAGTTGTGATTGAGTCATCGGTCTTCGCCACTGCGATTTTTAATCCGTGGAACTGGGGTGGTGCGCCATCAGTAGGTACAGAAACCAGAGACAATGCCCAAGGTCCGTAAGGCATGACAGCAGTTCCCTCGGGTATCTTATCATCGCCAAAGGCTTTTACTATGACTGTTCCAATATCTGATTTTACACTTGCCGCTTGCTCATCCTGTAAGCCAAGTCGTTTCAGGTCACTTGAATGCATTCTAATCAATGCGGTTGTATCAATATACTCCTGCGATTGTTTATCTTTGACTGACTCGATATCACTCTCAAAGGACCGAGCTATGACGAGATTCAACTCAGCATGTGGGAACAGGAAATCACCTAGTGCCATTGTATAACAATCCCAGCAAGTCAAGTCCTGTAAGACATCATATTACGTTTCCGTTATATCACATCTAGCAGTATCGAGCCGCAAACAGCATATTTTTTAACGATAGTTATTCATGATTGTTATTCCGAGGGTGTCAATTATGCGACTTAGAACAATATATGGCGACGAATTCGCAGAACGGGTGCTTGGAAATTTAATCAACTTCTCCAAATTCTGCCAGGGTTGTGAACCTACATGCGACGAGTGCAGGACAGGATATGGCTCCTACGTGGGCGATATAATTGGCATTCATAGAATTGACCCACCCACACCAACAATGATAGAAGATCCTGAGAAATACATCAAGGATCTCGAACTCGGTGAGTGTGATGTTTTACTGTTGGTAGCAATCCATCATGATATACTCGCGGCAGCAGATATCATTGTCAAAGAAACAAACGCAAAAGCAGTGATAGTGCCAATAGAGGACCCAACGTGGGTCCCTCCAGGACTCCGTGCACAGGTGAAGGAGACCTTGGATGCTATTGGTGTAGAATCCGCATTTCCAAAACCTTTCTGTACCCTTGAGCCCGGTGAAGGAAAAATCATTGATCAGTTCATGGAGAGATATAAAATTGGAAAACCGATTCACTATGTCACCATGAGAGATGACGTAGCTTCAGAGATTGGACCCTTACGATCAGCACCATGCGGATGTTCATGGTACGTGAGTCAGAAGGTCAGAGGAAATTCAATCTCAGATACGGATGCACTCTTTGACATTATCGCTAAGGCGCATCATTCCTATCCATGTACTGCATCAATGGCCAAGGATAGAGAAGTTGGAGATGCTCTCCTGCACGTTGCGGGTTATAATGCAAGGTACGCAGTTTGTGATGCAGTGGGAATTGATGACTGCAGAACTACGATAGAAAAAACGAAGGAATAATTTGATTCTGGGGATAGTAGATTAAGGAGATGAAAAAATGGTAGACAGCATTCTTGAATATTGGACTGGTTTATCTCGTGAGTTAGCTTCAAAATTCAACGTTGGGCAATTTGATACAAGCTCAGCTTGGTGGAGCTGGGACAACTTTGGTGATGACATCAGAGGCTTGAGGAACAAGCACGGAATTGGTGAAGAGAGTATAGATGTCCTAGGTCTGAAAGTAGATTTCGAAACTGGGGAAACCTATGACACAATCAAGGATACAACTGTAAAGACAAGCAAAATCATTCCACATCTCTATTACTATAGTAAGGCAAAGGATGAAGGAGTGGCTGGGGAGTGGGTGAAGTTTAACTCCTTGCAGGGTTCATTTGCGTGCCGCTATTCCTACAACGAAGATACTTTGAAGGCACTAACATCTGCATTTGTTGAAAAGAGGGAGAAGCTGTTCGAGGCTTTGGAACGCATCGGTGGAAAGAAAGTAGACTATGGTGATGCGGCCTTTGAGATATCATTCCTCCCAAAGGTCAAAGTATTAGTTGTCTTCGAAGATGAGGATGAAGAGTTTCCAGCAAGTGTGAGAATGCTCTATGACAAGAACTCAATTCTCTATCTACCGCATGAGATGCTTGGAGACATTGGCTGGTTACTTGCAAGCCGTGCCCTAAGTGCACTCTAATGATTCTCAAGGGACGTTGGGCCCATCTGGAACGATGAGCCTCAACATTCCTCTGCGAGTTTCATCGTTTGATTACTTCTTGAAGTGCGGAATGACTTCTTTTCCAATCTGTTCAATCGCACTTGTCTTGTCAGGTCCAATTGGTGAACCAACAACAAATTGTGTCACACCGACCTTTGCCAGATCCTCGATTCGCTTGATACACTGGCTCTTATCACCAACCACAGCAAACGCATCAATCATCTCATCATTTATTGCACCTGGGAGTTCCTTGAAGTTTCCTTCTCCAAGAAGTTGACGGACCTTGTTGCATGCATCCATATCTAGATCATGTCTTTCCAAAACAACGTCTGGAGAACCAGCGACAATGAATGCAACCACAATCTTTGCATCTCCCTCAAGGGCGGCCTCTCTTGTCGGACCAATACTGAATGATGCATATGCGGTTACATCAATATCCTTGATATCTCTGCCAGCTTCCTCGACACCTTCTTTGATCTTCTCCATAGCTATTGCGAAGTCTTTTGGATGACTTGCATTGATGAGTATACCATCTGCCACCTTTGCGGTCCTTTTGAGCATCATTGGACCCTGCGCTCCAGCATAGATTGGGATCTTAGGGCCCTTCTTCACTGGTTTTCCGTCTTTCATGACTGGCTTACCATCGGCTCCCATAACCTCTTTCTTCTTGACTACAGCAAGTTTGGCTTTCTTTACTTTGAACACTTTTCCATCATGCTTGAAACTACTGCCTACTGTGAGGGCCTGCATGTATTTGATCGCCTCAATCACAGCAGATACTGGCTTATCCCATTTGATACCCAAGGCGCTTAGCGTGACTTTATCGCCTGCACCAATACCAATGAGAGCTCGGCCATTACTCAACTCGTTAATGGTCACTGCTGCTGATGCTGTCAATGCAGGACTGATATGAAATGGGTTCGTGACACCTGGTCCCATCAAGATACTCTCTGTGTTCAGGGCGAGAGCTGTCAGCGTCGCCCATACATTACGATTATTGTAGTGATCAGTAATCCAGACAATATCAAAGCCAGCATTCTCTGCTGATTTGACCCATTTGACAATCTTGTCTATGGGTTTGTCCGGTACAAATTCAATTCCGATTCGCATAGGATGAAACTCCTTTGAAATCGTTATTGGAAACTCCTCACTAGATGAAGGTATCGATTTTCAGTTTGTGTGATAGAAACTCGTTTTTTGTTAAGCAAAATCCTTTTCGCCATCTAAGTGGAGTGAGTGGGATACAGCTCTAGGCCAGTGGTAGAATGAAAAACGTCAAAATTGTAGTTTATGGTGCAAATTGGTGCTCTGATTGCCGACGGACAAAGAAGTACCTAGGTGAACAGAGAATCCATTATGACTGGAGGGATATCGAGGTAGAAACTCCAGAAGGTAAAGCTGCATATGATTTCGTTCTCTCTGCCAACGAGAAGGTCTATGGCAAACCAAAGAGAAAGATACCAGTTGTACAGATTATTGATGGTGAATCTGTAAGTCTCCTTGTTGAGCCAAGTAATGTGGCAAGCTTGAATTGGTTCTTATCAGACACAATGAAACTGGTGAAATAAAGGAGTATCACCCAGATGGAATTTTTGTGTTTATAGGAATGCAACCCAACTCAAAGTTCCTGAAGAATCTGGTGAATCTTGATGACAATAGATTCGTGGTAACGGATCAGGGACTACAAACTAGCATCATGGGAATATTCTCAGCGGGTGATTGTAGAGCAGGTGCAACAAATCAAGCCATATCAGCAGCAGGAGAAGGCGCATCTGTTGCGATTGCTATCCGGGACTACCTTAGAAACCGCTAGTCAAATTTAAACAGAAAGAGCTGTACCAAGCCTTGCCACAAAAGCCTCCTCATCCTCTGCAAGATTCTTCTTGACAGCTCTCCATGCATCAGAGCAGTTCTTGTATTCTACTCCCACCAATTCATGAATGACTCGATCGATACCCTTCTTGTTCTCCTTTGTTATCTCAACGCCAAGATCGTCAAAGACTCGACTCATATGTCTAAAGTAGCAAGTCATGATAATCACCTCTGTTTATGTCGTTCCATTCTCAAATAAATAGCGCTGGATGCAGCTCGGACTATCCGAGGGGGCATCTTATCATTCAGTATTGGTTTGTTTCTTAGTCGAGGTTTATCCATGGGTTCTGTTGTTGCGATTGTAGATTTGAAGAAAGATCGGCAGAAAGGATTGAGAGATGCCATTGACCTAATCGGAGGAATTGATGACATCAATGAACCTGAGAGAGATGTCGTTGTAAAGGTAGGTGTTTTCTCTGTTGACGGTCCCCATCACTCATCTGTAGAGGTAGTGGATTGGATTGTGAAAAGCTTCGACCGAGTACCAAAAGTGTATCTTGCTGAATCAGATAACTACCAAGGAACAGGAACTGACAGGTTACAACTATGGAAGGACCTCTTCAATGAACGGATAGTTCCCTTTGACTTGTCACTTGACACAGATACAACTCCTATCAATATAGAGAATCCAATCAGAGAGGTAGTAATTGACCTCTCACATATTGTGTTCAAACCAAATGTATTCGTGAGTACCCATGTCCTTAGGAGTTACAGTAAGGGAAGTATTCTGAAGAACCTCTTTGGATTACCACCAATTGTGAAGAAGGCACAGTTCCACAAGAACGAGATATTTCATGTCCTACTAGCGGATTTGTATCAGGCGATTGGTGGAATCGATCTCGCAGTTCTTGATGGTACCCATTTTGCTGGCAAGAATGCAAGTATTCCTACAGACATACTTGTTGTCGGTCGTGATGCAGTAGCTGTGGAAGCGATTGGACTCAAACTTGCAGGAAATAAGCCAGAGAAAAACAAGACAATCGAGGAGTTTGTGAAACGAGGATATGGAGAAGGTAGTCTGGATAACATAGAGATTGTAGGGACATCATTAGATATGATGATAGAGAGATGTAAGACAGCGATATCAGAACTGAAATTGAAGTCAAAAGATGCATGGTCACCTGCATTGTCAATTAATAGCTTGATTAAGCGGGGCTTCTTCAAACATCCCGGTGGAAGAACCAAAGAAGATGTGGAGAAGGCACTGATTGAGGATGATGCTCGTGCTGAGGGACAATCTAAGATGATATACGCCACACTGAAACGAAGAGTAAAGATGGGCGTTCTGGAAGGAGAGAGGAATCCTGATGGATGGCGTTTTTGGTCAAACTGAGTTCACATCTATGGTTCTGTGATTACCTTTCTGACAACAAAGATGATTATTATCCCAAGAAGACCTAAACTCACTACAATTAATAGAATATCTCCAGTTTGAGCTGGACTGGTGGATTCAGAAGATGTGTCTGTACTAGTCATGGGGCTTGTTGAAGGTGTAATAGAAGTGGTTGTCAAGGTTGTTTGTGATATTGAAGATGAGGTGGTAGAGGTTGTTGTGAGGGATGTAGTAGATGTTGTAACATGGATTGTTGATGTAGGAAAGTAGGAAGTTGTGGATGTCGTTGTGGTCGTGGTTGTCGAAGTCTGAAACAACTCCTGTAGGTCATACGAATGAGTACCCTTGGATAATTCCTCAGTGAGGTTGAATCTTATGCATCTTGAAAAATCATGAAGATAGTAGGTGTATATCTCAAGACTCACTAAATCGAAGATATTCGAGTACGCAGTGTATGTGCTATGTTGAACTCTGTTGAGAATGTCAGTGAAATAGTCCACACTCACATTATCTGGGTGGTTGATTGCACTAAGTGATTCATTCGCGGTGTTGTATCTCCATTCCGACCATAGACTCTGACCCAGTTCTGGATACGCTATGTTACCATTTGTGACGAGATGGAAGTGTTCCTCCTTCCAAGTATACTCGATAGTCCTGTCAGGACCTATTCCAATCACAACTGCATCGCCATTGCAATCTGCTACTAAGAACTGGAAGTCCCATTCATCCATTAGGAAGGTGTACTCTTCAAATATCTCAACTGCATCATATACGTTGTCACATCTCTGAAGAAAGAATCTATACAACTCTTGAGGTATTATCGATTTGTCGTAATCAATATCAAGTGGTGCAGGTCTAACTGCTGCAGCATCAATATAGAAACCATGGTCATTCATACCTACACGTGTATCATACGTGTTATTCGTTGCAGTGATTAACATATATCCATTGCGAGTTCCCAGTGCCGGTACAAAGAGCATCGTGAAATTAGCATGCGCCCAATCCTCATTATTACCAGCGAGAACAATCCCATCCATTGATGCCATGAAGATTGTGCATGCATTGACAGGAGTCACAAACAAGAACAAGAGGAGTCCAGCAAGAGTGATGCAGGATTGTGTTTCTCGTTTCATCTTGTGCCCCAAACTGACACCAATTCATTGTTCCAATTTAATGATGAGGTCTACGCATGGAGGATCTGAAGTTGAACATAGATATCATCATAAGTCAATAGAAAATCCGCGGATTAGAGGTCCACTATATTGAAAGAGCGAGTACTGCTACTAGGTGCATCTGGCTCCATGGGTTCTGCTGCATTCAAAGAACTCTGGAACCGCAAGAATGAACATAATGAACGGAAGTACGACATTGTTCTCCTGCAGAGACCCTCAAAGAAGACCAAGAAGATGTTCGCACCATTAGAGAAGGAATGTGGAATCAAAAGTATCCCGTACGAGGGAGTAGTTGAGAATGGTGGACTGAAGATTGTATGGGGAGATGCTACTCAATACTCAGACATCTTAGAGGCTGTTAGAGGATCTGACTGGATTCTCTGTCCCATGGCATTCATTGCCCCGGCTGCAGATCATAATCCTGAGATGTCAAAGGCTGTGAATACAACAGCAATTGAGTATGTTATCAAAGCGATTTACGAGGTCGGTGGGCAGGACCACATCAAGTTTGTCTATGTTGGTTCAGTTGCAGAAACTGGAGACCGTCTTCAGTCAATACACATGGGACGTGTTGGAGACCCTCTCAAGCCCAGCGCCTTTGACTTCTATGCGACATGCAAGATTGCCGGTGAACGAGCTGTCATCGAATCAGGACTTAGGTATTGGGTCTCTCTTCGTCAGACATACATCGCAATTCCTGATGCAATGAGTCTCATGGACCCAATCATGTTTCACCAACCAATTGATACCTGCATAGAATTCAATACAAACAGTGATGCAGGTCGGGGATTAGTGAACTGCTTAGACGTGTCTGAAGATTCAGATTTCTGGCGCCGTGTATACAATATGGGCGGGGGTCCGGAATGTAGAATCACGTTCATCGAATACAACGAGAAGATGATGAAACTACTGGGGATGGGCGACTACAGGAAGATCATGGAACGAAAGTGGTTTGCCCTAAAGAACTTCCATTGTCAATATTTTGAGGATAGCTGGGTGTTGAACGAGTATATTCACAATTGGGGAGAAACTTTAGAGGACCATTTTCAACAGGTCATTGACAATCGACCCCTCTCATTGAAAATTGCTGCAGTCCTCAACAAAGTACCAGGAATGAGGTCCCTGATTCAACGAACTACATACAATAGAATGAAGGCCATGGTCACAGGCAAGGATGGTACACAATACTGGTATGAGAACCGAAATGAACCCAGAATTAATGCATTCTATGGTTCATTCGAAGAGTACGATGCGATTGGTGACTGGGATGATGCGGATATGCCAAATCTACGACCTGAATGGAAGAGGTTGGACCATGGATATGACGAATCAAAAGAAGCACTTGCAATCCCCGATTTTCAGGGTGCAGCAGATTTCCGTGGTGGAGTGCTCCTATCCAGAGAATGGAACGGGGATATGTATTCCAAACTCAAATGGAGATGTGCCTTTAATCACGAATTCGAAGGTAGTCCACATCTAGTGTTGAGGACTGGACACTGGTGTCCAGAGTGTGTTGCACCGCCATGGAATGATGATGAAGTTGCCAAGAAGAACCCATTCTTTGCACAGGTGTGGTATCCCAATCACTCAGAGGATGAGAATAACTTCTATCCCAGTGACTGTTACAAGGATATTCTTTGATATCACTACTGTTTGCAAAGATGTAAAGGTTCTGAAACATAGAACATGTAATGGTGTTGTCTATGAAGAGAGTATTAGGAATCGGTGGTGTCTTCATCAAGGTTGAAAATCCAAAAGAGATTCAGAAATGGTACGAGGAGAATCTTGGAATTGAACCAGATGCAGAAGGTTACATTATATTCCAATGGAAGGATTTGGGAAAGAAGACTGGTAAAGCATATACTCTCTGGGGACTGTTTCCACAGGACACCAAATACTTTGAGCCAAGTGAATCCTCATTCATGATCAACTTTCTTGTACAAGATCTGGATGGTTTGCTCAAAGACCTACGAGAGAAAGGCGTTCAGGTAGATGATAAGATAGAGGACCATCAAGAGGGAAGATTTGCCTGGTTTGTAGATCCATGGGGCAATAAGGTAGAATTATGGGAGCCACCGAAATAAATCCACAATAGTCAGGTTTCGGCGAATAGAAAATTCAAGTCGCAATGCCATGGTATAAATAGCTTTGATTAACTATAGTGATTTGATTTGGAGGCGGTCCCTTGAAGTATCGAAAAGTTGGAAAAAGCGGTCTCAAGATAAGTGAAGTATCTCTAGGTTCATGGCTTACTACTGGGGGGACCGTTGATGACAGTGTGTCCTTTGATATAATGAATACTGCAATCGAGAATGGAGTAAATTTCATCGACTGTGCAGAGATTTACGCAAGGGGAAAAGCCGAGGAAGTAATCGGGAAGTGGCTTGCGCAGGATACTACTAGAAGAAGGAATCTGGTATTATCAAGTAAGGTCTTTTGGCCCACGAGTGAAGACATTGTTGACTATGGTAATAACAGAAAGAACATGATGAATGCAATTGAGGGAACTCTTGAACGAATGCAGACGGACTACCTAGACGTCTACTATTTACACCGTTATGACTACAGTACTCCACTCAGAGAAACCGTTGAAACAATGGATGACTTGATTCGTGGAGGCAAAGTCCGCTATTGGGGTACCTCTACTTGGACAGCGGCTCAGCTAGAACGATCTAACGCAATTGCTAAGGAACACGGCCTTCACAAACCCATAGTTGAACAACCAATGTACAACATGCTTGCCAGATTTATTGAATTAGAGATCATGTCTGTGGGTAAGACCCATGGTATGGGTTTCACAGTGTTTAGTCCCCTAGGGCAAGGATTGTTGACAGGTAAATACAATGATGGTATTCCTGATGGTAGCAGAGGAGAACGCTCTGATTCAATCAAGAAGCAGCTTACTGATGAGAACTTGACAAAATTCAGGAAGCTGGGAGAGATTGCATCATCAATGGACATTACAATGGGTCAACTAGCAGTGGCTTGGATATTGAGGCGACCTGAGATTTCAGCAGCAATAGTTGGTGCAACAAGACCGGACCACATCATTGAGAGTGCTGGAGCCTCAGATGTTAGACTCTCATCATCTACATTAGATGAGATTGAATCTCTTCTGAACAATGCACCAGAATGGCCACCAACATACCGACCAAATATCTACTATCAAGATAGGATGAGATAGAGAATCAAGAGAAATTTTGGGAATGGTCATCATTTCCTGATTCTCTCATCAAATCTAGAGACCTGCTTCAGTCAGCATCTCTTCCAACCTAGTCATACCTACTCGAGGGAACTTTTTCACCGGATAGGAAATCAATGCGGTTGTAGTTGAAACAAAAGATTTTGATCGAATCTCCCTTGATATTCTGTCCACTTCTCTGAGATGGTCAACCACAAAGTTAGCATAGATTACTGGATGAACAGCAGATGCGTAAGAATACCAGAATTCATCGAGATATTCTTCTTCAAGCCACACATCTATCTCTTCATGTGTTTTCTCCCGTTGGTTGTATTCAATTTTCACGAAAAACTGTGTGCTTCCTCCAGCACCCAAATCCCATCTGACTCTGAATTGAACAGATTCACTCTCTCCAAGTGAGTTCAGAATCCTTCTGACTCTTCTTGCGGTCATACCAGTGCATTCAGCTATGTCCTTGATTGGCATACGAGCATCATGTGATAGACATCGGAGAACTCTGAGATGAGTACGACTGTATTCCATTGTCATACCCCGGGGTTCCAGTAAGGTGTGTATCTCCACATCATTGATACCATCTGTGGTCCTCAAGAATCTACCAAGTTCAGATAATCCCTCAGGACCATCGTACTTAGCATAAATCTGATACAAGCCCCCAGAGCCAGTGGCCATCCGTGTCACTTGTTCAATCATTGGGTACGAACCTAGGTGATCCACCAACTGGTCTGCATTCTCTGAGCCATCTGTGTAAAGAAATGCCATCATGTATTGTGCACCAGTCATCGCTGGTGAAAGGATTACAACGTACTCCTCAATGACACCACACTCGACCATATTTGCTACGCGTCGCTTAATGGCATTTGAACTGACTCCGAATCTACGAGCAAGCGATTCATAGGATACTCTACAATCAATATCCAATTGTAGAAGTATGCCTTTATCAAGTCGGTCCACTAGCGAATCCCTTCTCTAAAATCTGAGATACCGCACATAGAGTTGGTGTACTTATGGCTATCGCAAAATCTAGGGTGGGACTAACGCCTTGAAAACAGAGATGTCTGGCATGGTCTCAAAGCTCTTCGATGCCGTCCACATGCATTCGAATCCTATTAAATCAAGTTCAAAACCCAAGTCACTGAGTCTCAGTAGGAATTCGTTATGCATATTGACTTCTCTCAAGACTGTAACATAATCACGGGTTTTTTGCTCTGACAGTGACACTTCAACTTCAATAGAAACAATATTGGGATTCTCGGGAGTTCTAACCAATAGCATGCGAAGCCATTTATTTTCAAAAAAAGAGGAAGTACATTCTCCCTCTTCATTGAAATTACTCGGTTCAGGTGGTACAGCAACTATCTGCTTGTACCGTTCCATTAGTTCCGTTGCACTAACCAAGTCGAATCACACCTGAATAGAAGCCTATAGTGGTTTCAATCCATATCGCATAAACACAGCTCTTGCCTGATCCGCATCGACTACGTACAGAGGTCGTCTCATGTCTGCAAAGTTAGGGATTCTGCGACAAAGACTCAGTTTCCTTAATTTTCGTAAAGCGAAACTGACTGTTCGTAGAGGCATCTCAGTCTTCTTGCTGATCTCAGCTGGGGGCATAGGACCGCCTGTAGCTAAGACATCTAGTACGAGTAGAACGCTTTGAGGTATCTCTACTGTCATTGTAGTTCAAGAATGGTTTGTCAAAGAAACCATATCTATTCACTGATAACCGCCGGTTCCGATATCAGCTTGCTGATACATAGAAGATGCAGATTCCTGAACTGCCCTGTTCAGAAATATGCAATTATGTTCGAAATCGGGATTCTGATGTCATTTTCAGAAAGTCCTACGATAAAATGCGGAATTATTCATCGCACATATGATAATATGATGTATTTCTAAGGAATTTCTGCCCACCGGATAGTGTACGCCAGATTCGTATACTCAGTGATGCCACTGGACAACTAAGAGGGATTATCTATGAAGCGAGTAAGACACTTGTTCATTGCTATTGTCTGCCTAACCCTAGTTCTACCAATCATTTCGGATACAGGCTCTCTGGAATTAAACTCTGGAGAACAGACCATCCCTAACGAAAACCAAAGAGAATTGCGGATTACTAACCCAACAAATCAAGGGGTAAGTAATGGAGGAGTTAAGCTCGCACAGGATTCTGCTAGTGGTACGATAGATTCAATTCCGATTATGCAGTCAGGTGTCCAAGTATCGGATACTATCTCCGCAATCAGAGATACGGCAACAGATGCTGTCAGCAACATCCCTATTGACAATAGTAGCGGATGGACAGCAAATAATGTCAAACTCAATGTATCGAATCTGCAACGATTATACATTGAAAATGGGACATTCAACAGTATTGACCCATGGAATGCAACTACGTATGATGCATCAGGAGGGAGCCAAACTCAGACTGCGACATACGATAGCATAGAGGATTATGTCATCGTCCAAAACAATAGCAGTGATTATAACTCTGGTCAGGATGAATATACACATCACTTGTATACTGAGGTCCTTTGGCAACAGGACTTTAACAACACTCCATATAGTCAGAGCTTTGTGTTGTCCTTTGAGTTTATGTATACATGTGGACCACTAGATCCCCTTGGAGATGATGGCCTTGCTCCAATCTATGTCTCTATTTGGTTCTGGGATGATGGAGATTGGACTGGTTATGGATGGGACCTGACTGGTCTGGGTGAACGGGACACCTGGTATGTTCTTGATGATATTCAGATCGACCTGGTTAATCCTGGGGATTCAACCACTTTCCAGATTGGTCTGTTCTTTCCAGCAGATGGGGATTATTCGCCATCTGCAGACTATGATGACGATCTAACACCTGATGGTGTTGAAAATGCGGAGTGTGTTGAGGTTGTTATTGACAATGTTGAGCTGGTTGGTCTCAATGCTCCCGCATACGAAGATGTAGAGCTGACATTGCATTCAGGCGCACTGTCAGATACAATAACGAGTCAGGGATTGTTTGGTATAGCGGGTATTAGCAATCCAAGTCTTTGGACTGGAAGCTCCATCCCAATTGAGATAACTTCCAATGTCAGCGTTTCCTTTGATTTCTTTACAACAACAGCATATCAACGCTATATCAACTCAAAGTGGGCATCGCATCCTGCAAAAGAAGGTGTTTCATACTCAGTCGATGCTGGAATATCTGTTGATATGACTCTCTACACATACATTGGTACATTCGGCGAGTACATCAATTTCTCAATAGGAATTGAACATCCTGTTGATTGGGAAAATGCAACGGTAAGCACACCGTTCTTAGAAGATGTCACAGGTCAATGTACAGTGACCGCAGGACTCATAGAGATACCGACAGACCAGTTGGATCAGGCGGGTTGGTGGGAGATAAGCCTCCAAGCTCCAAACTATGCGCAGTCTGTCAAGACTCAGATCTATGATACAGGCATGTGGAGCGAGGGGTCGTTATTCAGGAGTGGCAATGACTCAAGAGTCCAAGTTCAGCTGGGAACACTTTCAGATACTCCAACAATACTCAACCCAATCAATATATCGTGGATACTGCCCAATGGAACTACTTGGGCTACAGAGGCAATAACTAGTGGAGTGTCTGGTTTGGGAACAGGTGTGGATTGGAGTCTTGGAGGTCTCAATACATCAGCAGGCCTCTGGATAGTGGAGTGCATCTGGAGTAATGGTACTGAGGTTGCGTTTGACTATGTCACATTCGGTATGTACCATTCAACGTCACTCACACCTATCAATACAGAATATATCAAAGACCATGGACAGATATTCACGAGTAAGCTCTACTATATAGATGCAGATACCGGTGAATACTTGGTGGATGATTCAGCCACAATAGAGGGCAATTGGTCATCCACAATCAGCTTTTCGCCTAATGATGAGGATAACTGGTGGTACGCAGAGATAGATACAGGTACAATGGAAGCAGGATCGTACACAATCCAAGTTACAGCTTCAAGACCGTATTATGATGTTGTATCCTGTACTTTTACAATCAAGACAACCTATACTACTTCATTCGACGTGTTCAATACAACAGTTGAAACTGCTCTGTTCACACAAAATATTGTCATCCTAGACTATGATTATACAAACGGAACTGGAATCACTTCAGCACTATTTGATGTAACATATACGGGAACTGCAGGAGGTCTCTCATGGAATCCAATCTCAGAGATTCAACCAGGAGAGTATGAACTGCGAATCTCTGGTTCTATCTCAGGGACGTATGAGGTGACTGTTACCAGTTACAAGCTAAATCACTACAATGCAACGGATAGTTTCGAGATTACTGTGAATGCATATGACACCACTCTTACTGTCCTCAATGGGACTACAGGAATCACACCAGTAAATCAGGATTACAGACTAGTAGTGAGATACACCAGAAATATGGGATTTGGACTAGATAGTGCTACTGTTGCAGTTGAGAGTATGCTACCCGTAACAGGACTCAATGTTGGCACGATAACCGATCTGACAGATGGATATTACTCGATAATGCTTGAACCAGTTAATGTTGCAATATACAACATTGTACTGCGTGCAAATACAACAAACCATGCTACCAGCTTGGCAGGATTTGCACTGACTGTCACAGAAGAGCCTATGACACTCACCATCGATGATGAAACTGCAACAATAGGTGTGACAGAGTCATATATGCTGAATATGACTCTTGTAGATGAGAGTCTTGTGGGCATTCAAGGAGCAACCATATCGGTTATTGGTTCACCTTCAGGATTGGTCATCTATCCCTCCCAAGACAACAACAATGGTAACTACTCAATACTAATCGAACCCCTAGAGTATGGAACATTCACTCTGATGCTATCTGCATCCGCACCAAATTATCAGGATGCTATTGATGTCTTTTCATTAGTTGTGGATACAGTAAGAACAGAACTGATTCTGGTCAATGGTTCAGTTGATTCAACTGATTGCTTCGAAGAATATAATCTAGTTGTACAGTACTTGAATAGCACAGGGGCAGGTCTTATTGGTGCAGATGTTGAGATTATCTCAGTCACACCCAGTTTGGGATTGAGCTATGGAACATTCGGACACATCGCAGACGGATACTATGGAATCCTGTTGGACCCAACAAACTCCACCATATTTACAATTCAAATCAGTGCCAACAAGACAAACCATCAGATTCAGTATGCAGTGTTCACTCTCACTGTATCAGAAGCATTCGCAAGTATTGAACTTGCATCGACAAGCGTGACTATATCTATCACTGACTTGCATGTGGTTGAACTGACTTATACTGATTTCTTAGGAATAGGAATTCCTGGCGCAAATATCACAATAATAGATCCACCATCAGAACTAGCTTTCCTTAATCACAATGATTTGCTCAATGGCAACTACACATTCACAATAGACCCCACATATTTCGGAACATACTTGGTTACGGTTTCTGCATCAGCAGATAACTACCAGACATCCTTAGAGTCATTCACACTTGTTGTTGAAGAAGAAAAGACATCCCTCTTAATGCTCAATGGTACTGCTGATTTTGTAGAGTTTGGTGAGGAATACCAGTTCGTGTTGAGATATCTCAATAGCACACCAGGAGGTATCCCAGAAGCAGATGTTCTCATACTCAATGTCACACCGGGTCTTGGATTGATTCATGGACTATTCCAGGATGATAAAGATGGATATTACAGCATACTATTCCAGCCAACTCAAGCTGCAGTCTATACTATTCTCATGAGTGCCAACAAGACAAACCATCAAGTTCAATATAGCACATTCACCATCACGGTCACAGAGATTGCTACCAGCATATCACTGAATGTCACAAGTGCTGTAATATCTGTGTCAGAAGAACTTCTGGTGAGGGTTTCATATCTGGACTCTTCAGGTGTTGGGATATTGGGAGCAACTATATCGATAGTTAATCCTCCTGCAGGTCTAGATTTCTATGGTTACACAGGCTATCCGGATGGCAACTATACATTCATCGTTGATCCTAATCTCTTTGGAACATACCTTGTAACAGTTTCAGCATCCCTTGATAGCTATCAAGAGGGCTTTGCTTCATTCTCAATAGTTGTTGGCGAGATTGGCACTGAGCTGATACGTGCAAATGATACTGCTTCTGACATAGTACGAATCGGTGAGAGCTATTTGCTAATACTGCGATATGTGAACAGTACCGGTAGTCCACTTGCTGATGCCACTATTGAGATTGCAGATATCAATCCCGGTTTTGGTCTGGATTACGGAAATACAACTGACGAGTCGGATGGCTACTATTCGATACTATTGACACCCGGACTTGCTACGACATTTACCATTGTCATCAGAGCAAATCTGACGAACCATGTCACACAATATACAACATTCTCACTGACAGTAAGTGAGATTCCTACAGTACTGACGATTGACAAGTCTGAAACTACTATCTCTATTGACCAATCGTACACTGTGATGCTTCATCTAGTTTATCTAGAGGATGATGTGGGCACCGATCTCAATGGTGCAACTATCATTCTGTTGGAACAACCAGCTGAATTCAATAACCCAATATTTACACCTCTCACAGATGGCTATTATAACATAACTCTGAGTGCTACACAGATTGGTACGTATCAGATAGCTTTGAGAGCAATATTAACAAACTATCAGAACTCCACTATTGGATTCACATTGACTGTTAGAACTATTCCAACTAGTTTTGTGAGGATAGTAGGACCTGAGTCAAACTCCATATCTTTCGTAGATGATTATACAATTGGACTTCTGTATGTTAGGACTGATATAATCCCAAATCAGAATATCAGTTTAGCAAGACTTGGCATATCAGTATCTCCAACTACTGGATTGAATGTCATCAACTATACCGTCGGTGATATCTACTACGTCCAGCTTCTAGCTGATACAACAGGTCGGTGGAGAATTTCCCTCACTGCCAATAAAACAGACTATGTGAGTGCATTCATGCAGTTTGAGATTGAGGTGTTGCCTGTTGAAACGACAATTAATGAATTCACACTATTAGAGTCGTTCATTTTTGGACGGTCCTATAATCTCACCTTCAACTATGAGATGATGAATGGTAGTGCCGTAACGGATGTTCTGGTAGTACTCTCAGGGTCGGCTGCACAGTGGACAAGCTATGAGATGCTGGGTGATGATTCATGTGTAGTAACGATAGTACCAGTAGAAATAGGAGATTATGAGGTTACACTCACATTTAGTAGAACTGGATATGTGGCTCGAGTTTCTGAGCTTTCATTCACAGTGACATCTATACCAATTGAGATAGTTGATGTATCAGGACTCGATGGTTTAGAAGGCCAGATGACAACAATTAGCCTTCGAGTTGTGGAATCTGATACAGGCACCCCAGTGCCCGGATTGTTGATTGAGTTTCAAATCATCACTGATACAGGACCAGGGCAGATAGAAGAAATGAATGAAGTTGCAACCTCTCCAGGTACATATGAAACAACACTGGTAATGCCAGCTGCAGACCTGAACACCGCTGTCAGGTTCTATCTGGAACATGATATTCTTGAATTGAGCTTGGAGTACGAAGACTTGGAATTAGAGCCAACCGTCAATGAACTCTCACTGATAACAAGAACATTCACAAGATATCTTCCAATCTGGATTATCTTGGGAGGCGCAGTTGTAGGTCTAGTAGGGCGTCGCATCTATGGAAGGAGAAAACGAGAGCAGAATATTGAGGCAATGATAGTCAAGCGACGTTTTGATGATGCGCAGAGTATACTTGGTGTGATTGTACTGCACAGAGAATCCGGAATTCCAATCTACTCTAACATTGTAAAAGGTGGTATTGACGAGATTCTGATCTCAGGTTTCATCAGTGCCATAACTCAGTTCAGATCTGAATTCGATGTTGACCAAGAACAATTCACAATTCAGCCGATTTCAGATATTATTCGAGCTGTTCACACTGAGAATCTAATTTGTGCATTCATCACCTTGAGTTCGCCAGGACAGAGTCAAGAGGTCAAGATGATTCAGTTTGCTGAGGCAGTAGGATTCGTCTTCGACAATCTATTCACTGAGCCACCGATCCAAGTCGTTGAAGATGGTACTCTTATTCAATTTGATGCTCTGTTTGATGACTTAATGGATGGACAGCTCCTGAGAAAGCATCGCATAATTGATAGCCGTGGATTACCAAGAAGCTCAAGCTGTATTGTTAAGCACGTTGAGGATGTACATAGGATGGGAGCTTTCGAACTTCAGGAGCTTGCCATAAGGATGACCTCCTGTGGTCTTGAAGAGGCTCATGTGTACAAGATGATTTGGGATGCAATCGAGAGTAAATCCATTGATACAGTGCCCAAGACTGAAGTCCTCGAAGAGGAGCCCGTTACATCGGAGGATTCAGAATAGGGGTAATCCGATTTCAGGGGCCATACCCAAGAGATAATCAACATCAAAGTGAGTCAATCGAATAGTGATCAGTAATGGAAGAAACCTCTGTTTTCAAGAGCTGGCTATGGGTTCTTCAATATTGGATAGCGGTGTATATTGTTGTCACTGCGATAGCCATTGGGTTTGGAATGATAGTTAGTCAATCAACATACTGGGTTGTGGTCACTATTGGTGCTATCTCCTTGACTGCCCCAATCACATACCGGAAGCTTGTAGGAGGAGGATGTAGTCTACGATTTCAGATTTGTGCTCTTGTAAAGGGAATGATAACAGGTTTCGTATTTCTTGCTCTTTCATTGGTAGCTGATCTCATTCTTTGGACTATTCTTGAACCGTCATTCGGTTGGAGCCCTCTCGCAACGATTCAATTCAGATATACTGCATACTACATCTGGATGCTTGGAGGTATGATCGGTGGCATGGGAGCAAGATTCCTGGAAGTCCGTGGAGTAGCAATGACAACTGAACGCACCATCACGGTTCATAGAACGGAATAATCTCACTATTAATCTACAAATTAGTAGATTCTTTGTGTCCCCTCATACACTGAAGGATTCATATCCCCGATTACATATTGTTTAGGCTGTACCAGTTCATACTGGGGGGTCATTGGATGTCACGAAAGTCGATAATATATGTAGTAATTATCTGTTTCATCTTTGCATCAACCTCATCATTCATGCTCTATCCAAATTCAGTGAAAGAGTATAATCGTGTCAATATCAATGGCCAGAATATAGTACGTGCAGATGTACCCGATTCGTGGTCTCTGACGTGGGGAGGTATTTACGACGAGGTTGCTTATGGCATTGCAACCGATGCTGCGGATAATATCTATGTTGGGGGGACAACCGCGACCTATGGTGGAGCAGGAGTCAACACGGATAATGCATTTCTCGCAAAATATGTTGCAGCTGGTACCGAGGAATGGCTAGCTATCTACAATACATCAGTACCGTCGAGAGGTCTTGGTGTAGCAGTTGATATCTACAACAATAGCTACCTCATAGGTGAAGTCGACTCAGACAAATCCTTTGTAGTAAGCTACGACCCTGATGGAAATCAACTATGGAATGCTACATTGGAGACTCCCTACGGTATTTCCCTTCAAGGATGCGATGCTGATAACGAGGGCAGTGTCTATGTTACAGGCCATGTAGGAAGTAATGGTACAGATGTTTTCTTTGCCAAGTATGGCCCATCAGGAAATCATCTATGGAATACAACTTGGGGTGGACTCGACTACGATATAGGATATGATGTAGGTGTTTCCGGCTCAAGTTATATCTACGTGACGGGGAGCACAAACTCAACAGGGGCAGGAGATCAGGATATACTTCTCCTTAGATTTAATCCATCAGGAGCGGAGATATGGAATGAAACTCTTGGTACTGTACGAGAGGAGTATGGGTCTGGTGTGGATGTAGACGCTGATGGAGCGGCATACATCGCAGGATCAGCTGAGAATGACTTTGGTCTTCTCAACCTTATTGTGACGAAATATAACTCAACAGGAACAAATCAGTGGGAGAATTACTGGGATGACCTCTATACAATGTACGGTAGAGACATTGTAGTTGAGGAATGGGATACGGTCTATGCTGTAGGGGATGTATTCATGAGCGGAAATCAGCAGCGGTTTCGATACGAATGCACAACCTCCGGGGACTAT
>JAEOST010000212.1 GCA_016840245.1 Candidatus Thorarchaeota archaeon | reverse complement strand
TGGGTTGCAACCAGTTCCACAATCAATTTACTTGGTGAGATCAGATCTATTGGACTCACTCTTGTTATTCTCTGCTCAGCATTCTGGGCAATCTTATTCATCATCTCTACAGCAGCAACAGGATCGTGACCCACCGCAGTTTCCGCACTAAGCATCACTGCATCTGTTCGGTCCAGTACTGCGTGCGCAACATCACTTACCTCTGCTCGAGTAGGTACACTCTCATGTGTCATCGACTCAAGCATATGAGTAGCTACGATGGTTGGTCGCGCCCAGATGTTTGCCTTATGAATTAGGTCTCTCTGAAGAATTGGTACATCCTCTATTGGAACCTCTATGCCGAGGTCTCCTCTTGCTATCATGACCGCGCGTGACTCTTTGAGTATCCTGTCATAGTTCTGTATGGCCAACGTGTGTTCTATCTTACTCACAATATAGACATCGGTGAGGCCATTTCCCTCCAAGATATCCTTGACCCTGATGATATCATATTCATCTACAACGAATGAGAGCGCAATGAAATCCGGTTCGAGTTCGACAGCGAGGTCAAGATCATTGAGGTCCTTTTCTGTTGGGATTCCACACGAGAGACGAATACCTGGAATGTTGACACCTTTCCTACTAGAGATTGGGCCTCCATGTAACACCTCAGTAATGACCTCTTCTCCCTTGATCTCCTTCACCTTCAATCTGACTATCCCGTCATTTATTGCTATAATAGATCCAGGAGAAACATCCTGTGGAGTCTCTTTATGAGATATCGATACTCTAGTTTCGTCACCTACAAAGTCTTCAGTTGAGATTATGAACTCATCACCGGTTCTCAATCTAACTGGTTCCTTCATCTTACCAATTCGAATCTTGGGTCCTTGAAGGTCAAAGAGAACAGGTACGCAGTCATCAGCTGAACGAACCGTTTCGAAGTCTTTCTTTGCTGTTGGATGGTCTGCGTGTGAGAGATTGAGGCGGACAACATCCATACCCTTGTCAATCATCCCTGCAACCACATCCTTTGACCGGGATGCTGGCCCTAAAGTACAGACAATTTTAGTTCGGGTCTCATCAAACTTCACTAGCATTCACTTCTCCCGACTCGTTGTATTCTGGATGACATCATCCGCTATAAACGAATAGTACACAGACCGCGATTAGGAAAGTTTGATATCTACGATTCAATCAGGGTCTATTTGTGATGCAGAACTCTGGATCCAACAGACTACAGCAGTTGTCAATTCTTCTCTTACTTCTATTTACAGCTGAGTCTATGCTCATTCCAATCTTCGTAACTGCTGGGCAGTTAAACACTGATGCTCAAATCCAAGCTTTCCAATACACAGAAACAGAGATTCCTATACTTGGTGGAACGGAAGTAGAACTAATCACATCAGACACAGCGTTCGATGGATACAACCTCTTCGATCTTGCTAGAATCAATCTTACAGATAGATGGGCTACACTAGCCAGATCGATTGTGCTATTGACCATGAATGGCACTCCTGTAATAGAGATACCAGCACTTTCAAGCCCAGTTGAGATGATGAACTCAACTACAATTCTCTGTGACAGTGCAGATGGAGCAACGCTCTGGAACCTTGAAACCGGTTCTGTAGAACATCTTGGATTCACAGGACATCATGAGTATGAATACAACGACTCCAATGAGTCAATCTTCACCCTACAACAGACATTTGAGATACACGAGGATATCCCGTTTACTTTTGATGTAATAGCTGAATTCAGTATGAATGGTACTCTGTTATGGTCTCTTGATACGACACGTTTCATTAATCGTTATCAGAGGTGTCCGATACATGCGCAGACTACGAGTTTTTATGACATCACACATGGAAACTCACTTTTTTTTGACCCTGATGAAGACGTGATCTATTACAACGCTCGAAATCAAAACACGTTCTATAAGATTGACCATAAGACTGGTGAAGTGATTTGGGGACTTGGTGAATGGGGCGACTTTACGCTATATGATCAGAATGGGGACGAGAGGACCAATCTATTCTATCATGCTCACTCAGTGGAGCCAATTAACGATTACACTTTCATCTTATTTGACAACGATTTCCATAATCAGACCGATCAAGATAGTCACAACTCCCGGATTCTAGAGATTACTATTGATGAGATGACCATGACTGCAAACAACTCATGGTCATGGACCGCACCACCAGAGTATTACTCATCCTACTGGGGAGATGCAGACAGACTCCCAAACGGGAATAGGCTGGGTACATTCGGGACTGACTGGAAATATGATGAGAACATTGGAGCTGTCCTAGTTGAGGTGGATGAACTCGGTAACATTGTATGGGAGATGCGCTTTCCTAACACCGAGGCCGGTGCCTATGGAGTCTATCGTATGGAGCGTATTAGACTTGCTCCTATCCTCGACTCGCCAATGGATATACACGCTCCTTACAGGGTTAATGTAGATGTATCCTGGCAGGCTTGGTATAACTTTCGTCCAAAGAGAACTATTTCTGCTCCTTACCTAATATACGTGAACGGAATCTTGGTTGACTCAGGAACGGTTGAATATGACAAATTCTGGCGTTCAACCACAGTATCCTATACAATTGTTGAAGCACCATTTGGAACCACCAATCTCACACTCGTTGTCTATGATGATGGTGGTCATTACACAAGTGATACAGTCATTATTCTAGTGGACGGAGATACAGATACTGGTTCTCTAATTCTGATAGCACTCTTCCTCTCAAGTGTCCTAGCGTTATCCTATCTCGACCGTGGAGACCCTGCTTCTCCAGTTAATGCAGCTTTGAGGCATGATTGAACTCTATCATCTTACATGACCGTAGTTTTCTACTAGCCACATCAGATACTGTCTAACTCCATCTTCAAGATTGACCTTGGAGGTCCATCCAAATTCTTTCAGAAGTGTGATGTCTGGATCTGTGACCACAACATCTCCCGCCCACCCTCGCTCACTGCCTGTATACTCGATTCTAGCATCTGGAACCTGTAGTAGTCTACAGACAAGTTCTGCGATTCTTGATACTGTCAGTCGTTCTCCTGAGCTTACATTCACTGGTACATGTCCCTTCTTCAACTGCTCTGCAAGAATAATAGTAGCATCTACAGTATCAGAGACGTACATGTACGCCTTCTCTTGTCTGCCCGTCCCGAGTACTTCCAATTTAGATGGGTCTTTCTTCAGTTTATCATACAGATCAAATATTATCCCATGTCTTAGTCTTGGACCAATGATGTTTGCTAGTCGTAGACTGATTGCACTCATTCCATAGAGCTCTGAATAGGATGAGAGATACATTTCAAATGCACACTTGGCCGCACCATAGTTACTGATTGGGGTCAGTTGTGCGTTCTCTGGAGTTGGAAATACTTCTGAGTCTCCATAGACAGTTCCACCAGATGATGCAAAGACAATTCTATTCACATCATGATCACGAAGACTCTCTAGA
This sequence comes from Candidatus Thorarchaeota archaeon, assembly GCA_016840245.1. The sequence continues at coordinate 5,005 of JAEOST010000212.1, read as the reverse complement.
AGTGTCATTCCACCTACAACATTTATTCTGAAATCAACGATTGGATTGACAACGCTCATTCTCACATCTGGTTGAGCTGCAAAATGAAACACAGTTGTGACTCCCTCTATAGAACGGTTGATGTCCTCCTCAGATGTGATGCTCCCTTTTATGAAAGTGAAATTTCTCTTGTCCATATGTTGTTCAATGTTCTCCAGTTCTCCTCCGGACAGGTCATCAAGAACTACCACGTCGTAGTCTGCAATCAATCTATCAACCAGATGGCTTGCGATAAAGCCAGCACCACCTGTTACCAAAACGCGTTCCATTTTACTCATCCCATTGAACCTCTCTGAGTGTCATATATCTTGCTAGCTACAGAAATTCTTCCGGCGCACTCATGCATTAGTATAAATCGCAGTAGTTCTACTCTCTTCCTTGAATCGTTTTGGATAATGGCGGTGAATCAGTTGGTTGAAATTTCTGAAATCAAAGCTATTGAAATTCTGGACTCTCGTGGAAATCCAACACTCATGACCAAGGTGACGCTCTCTGATAGAACAACAGGTGTTGCTAAGGTTCCTAGTGGAGCCTCTACTGGACTTCGTGAGGCTGTAGAGCTTCGAGATGGTGGAACAAGATATGGGGGTAAGGGTGTGTCAAAGGCAATTGCCAATGTAAATGGACCTCTCGCTAAGGGCCTCATAGGTCATGACCCATTGTCTCATGAGGAAATTGACAAAGCAATGTTCAAGATTGATCCAAGTGAGGGAAAGAAGGAGCTTGGGGCTAATGCTATACTCTCTGTATCAATGGCAACGGCTGTTGCTGCAGCAAAGCACCTCGATATGGAACTCTTTCAATATCTTCGAACTAAGGTTATTGGAAAGGATGCGAGATATCTCCAACCTGTTCCTATGTCAAACGTGATTAACGGAGGGGCTCATGCAGGAAATAACCTCGCAATTCAAGAGTTCATGATTCTCCCTGGTGGTGCTGATAACATCCTGGATGGGATTCAATGTGTTGCTGAGGTCTATCATCTGCTTGGAAAACGAATGATCAAAAAATACGGACGAATGGGAAAACACGTAGGTGATGAGGGTGGTTTCTGTGGATATGGTCTACAGACAACCTATGACGCATTTGAAGAGATTGTAGGTGCATCTGAAGAGGCAGGATATGCTCCAGGGAAGGATGTTGTCTTAGGGATTGATGCAGCAGCGAGTGGATTCTACAAGGATGGCAAGTATGAAATCGATGGTAAGACAATGGACTCTGGCGAGCTCCTAGATCTCTACATTGATCTTGAGAAGACATTTCCAATTAAGAGCGTTGAAGACCCATTCGAGGAAGAGGCGTTTGAGGACTTTGCTGAGTACACAAAGAAGACGAAAATCCAAGTGGTCACTGACGATCTTACTGTTACACACCCTCCCACTGTGAAGAGATGCATTGAGATGGGAGCTGGAAATGCGCTATTACTAAAGGTAAATCAGATTGGTAGCATAAGTGAATCAATTGAGGCTGCCAATGTTGCCAACGCTGCCGGATGGCCAGTGGTTGTGAGCCATCGGAGTGGTGAAACAGGTGATACGTTCATCGCAGATCTTGTTGTAGCACTCTCGACAGGACAAATCAAGACCGGTGGTCCTGCAAGGAGCGATCGTGTGGAGAAATACAATCGACTCATTGCAATTCACCACATCCTCGAAGGAGACTGTGGCTACCCCGGAGCTAAATTTGAAACTGCTTGGAGGGACTATTAGTCCATGGAGAAGAAACGCACAGCCATCATGGTGATATTGGATGGACTAGGTGACAGACCAGTTCCAGAACTAAAAGGAAAGACTCCTTTAGAGGCAGCCAAGACCCCCAATTTTGATAGGATGGCCAAGGAGGGTCAGGTCGGACTGATGAATGTCATCGGTCTTGGTATCACTCCCGGTAGTGATGCAGCACACCTGTCACTCTTTGGGTATGATCCCTATGATAGTTATCCTGGTCGAGGCCCTCTCGAGGCACAGGGTGCTGGCCTCTCAACAAAGCCTGGTGATGTGGCGTTTCGTTCCAATTTCGCAACAATAGATGCTGACTTTGTTGTTCAAGACCGTCGAGCAGGACGCGATGTTTCACCTGAAGAGGGTGCAATCCTGCAGCAAGTTCTTGATGGACTTGAAATTGAAGATGTCACTGTTCACTTCATTCACACGGTCGAACATCGAGGTGCAGTTGTTCTTGAGGGTCCAGGGCTCTCACCTGAGATTACAGATGTAGATCCCCATGAGACCGGTGTCAAAGTCCTCGAGTGTAGGCCTAGGATTCCTGAGGCTGAGAAGACTGCACGAATAGTGAACAAGTTCATTGAACTCTCTAATGAACGCCTTCGTGACCTTGATGTCAATAAGGCTCGTAAAGAGAGGGGTCTCCCTGCAGCAAATGTCATACTCCTCAGGGGGCAGGGTCAACACATGGACCAACCACCTATCACAGAGAGGTATGGAATCAGATGCGCAGTCATCGCTGGAGGGGCATTATACATCGGATGTGCAAAATACGTTGGAATGGACCATGTTATGGTTGAGGGACAAACTGGAACCATAGATACAAACTTCGATAACATTGCTGCAAAGACCGTTGAGTGTGTGGAGTCTGGGTACGACTATATCTTTGTCCACATCAAGGCTACAGATAATGCCAGCCACGACCATGATGTTCAACAGAAAATTCTAGCAATAGAACGGTCTGATAAGATGGTGGGGCACATAGTCGAGAGAGTTGGTGAGAAGATTGTGATTGCAGTCACGGGGGATCATTCAACACCAGTCACAGTTGGAGAGCACACCTGCGACCCAGTTCCTATCATGATATGGAGGTACAACCTACGCCCAGATACAGCACAGACCTTCTCAGAAACCGCTGCCTCAGTTGGAGCGCTTCACACAATTCTTGGTAAGGATGTTCTTCCACTTCTATTGGGTTATGCAGGTAGAATTGAGAAATTTGGTGCATAGAGACATTTCAATTCGAACAATGGAAACATCCCGCAACGATATCCTTAACTTATTTCGATATTGCACGAGCCTAACACTCTATATGCCAAGGCATAGGTTTGCTTCTAGATAGGTGCATTACTGATGGCAAGTGACACAGTGTATCTCCATAAAATCATCACAAAGGTTCCTGAGAAATCTTACACACAAGATTTCGCTCTAGAATTTCTGTTGAGACTTGCTGGTGATTCTGAGAAAAAGAGAACGCTCCTGAAAAAGCTCTACAAAGGCACTCAGATTAAGAAACGCCATACAGTCATTGAAGATTATGACAAGGACCCATCGGAGTACACTTTCTATCCACCCAACCCGACCTTAAAGCCAGAACCATCAACAGCCAAGCGAAATGACCTCTTCATTAAGGAGGCCAAGAAACTTACACTGGCTGCATCCAAGGAGCTGTTCGAGTCGATTCCTGAGTTTGATCGGCAGAAGATTACACATGTCATAACCGTAAGTTGTACAGGCTTTGTTGCACCCGGACTGGATTTCTTTCTCGTTCGTGATTTAGAGCTCAACCCGAGTATTCACCGCTACAACATTGGATTCATGGGTTGCCAAGGAGCCTTTCCTGCAATGAAGCAGGCTCGGGATATCTGTCTGGCCAATCCAGATGCACGAGTTCTTGTTGTCAATGTTGAACTCTGTTCTGTACACATTCAGCAACGAGAGGAACTAGATATTGTAGTTTCTAATGCTATATTTGCTGATGGTATTTCAGCTGCTCTAATCTCTGCACACAAGGATGATGTTCATGGTAGTAAGTATGCCATGCACAAATTCGCAACTAGCTTTGCAGCAAATACTGAAAATGACATGGCATGGCGAATAGGTGAACATGGATTCTTGATGAAACTCTCCGTTTACGTTCCTCAGATTGTCAAAGACAATATTAAACCACTAATGGACAAGATTTTCGAAGAATCTGGTATCAAGCAAGATGATATTGACATTTGGGCTATTCATCCCGGCGGTCGTTCAATTCTTGAGAGAGCAGAGGAAGCACTTGACATTACCAAGGAGGACCTTGATGCTTCGTATCGAGTTATGCAAGAATATGGCAATATGAGCTCAACAACTATCATGTTTGTGTTAGAAGACATTCTGACTGATGCCAATAAGAAAGGCAACGTATTTTCAGCTGCATTTGGTCCAGGGATTACGGTAGAAGTGGGTTTGATGGAGAAGATTGATGGTTAGTTCAATCTCTCCGCATCAGTAAAACAATCACTACTATTGCCAACACAGCGATACCTGCATACAATAAAACCGGACCTGAATCCGGTTCAGTTGGTAGTTCCCCAATAACCGCGACATCGATACCAATAACCTCGGACGCAATATCATCATTATTTATGATATTGACATCTAGGTTATGCAGACCTCCGTTCAACATTGGAATATCAACCGTGACTTCTGTTTCTTGCCAATGAGGTTCGAAACGGAAGTCCATCTCCCTGAGGAGTAAGCCATCTTCCCAAACTTGTACCCTCCCCGGGTATGGCTCCCTTGTCCTGAGTGTGTTCCACGTCCTAAGTGTGACATTGGCACTTGTACCTGCGTCAATGGTTGTGTCTGCCTCAACAAATTCTACAATTGGCTGTTCGTAGAATCTCTCCATCCTGTAGACACCATATCTGTGAGTGGCGGTGAAGTTAATTTGCATCTCCCACACTTTTTCCCCTGCTTGATTGACCTCAGTCAAGTATGCATCATGCCAAATCCATGCGAATGTTCCTAGGGTATTACCATCTGGTAATCTGTCCGCATCTCCCCATGCTGTGCAGTAATATGAGTCAGGTGCCTCCCACATCCACGTCACATTGGCTGTCATTGTTGTTTCGTCAATGACAAGCTCGAGCATACGCGAGGTCCCAGTAAATATGGGGCTATCACTTGTAGTATTCTGAAAGTCGTTGTCATAGAGGATAAATCGATTAGGTCCAATCCTTTCCAGTGAATGAGAATGATAC
>JAEOST010000211.1 GCA_016840245.1 Candidatus Thorarchaeota archaeon | reverse complement strand
CTCTGAAAGCATATGATAAAAGGGACAATACCCTTAAGGTTCATTGAGGAGTAGACTGTTGGTCGAGGCTTTTACAGAACAACTGCGCTGGAATCAGCTCAGGAAGCAATTCCTTCTTGAAGAGCGACCAAAGGATTTCTACCAAGTGGCAAAAGCTCAGCTAGGTCTCCACTCAACTGATTATTGGACACCCTACCTATCCGTGTGGACACGTCTTGGGGACTATGATGCGAAGAGCGTTTTCGAGTCGATTGACAATGGGAGGCGTTTAATTCGGACTCATGCATTCAGGACAACTCTGCATGTGATGCATATTGACAATCTATCAATGATACTCAGTGCAACTGGACCTGCTCTTTTCAAGGCATATCGGACTGACAAGTACAGAAAGATGGACCTGTTGAGCGACAAAGAGATCGAAAGCATGCTATACCAAGTGAAATCTGTCCTAGTGGATGGACCACTTCGAACGATAGATTTGAAGAAACGCATACCAGATGTAGGTGAAAATGTACGTTCTGCCCTCTTGTTGCTGATGGCCCGAGGCGAGGTTGTTCGTGCGAAAGCAAATCATGCTCGAAGCAATCTCACATCATATGCACTGCTGGACAAGTGGGTCAAAGGATTCAAACTGGAAATTATTGATGAACAAGAAGCAACCACCCAGCTTATCAAGAGTCATGTAGAACGATTCGGCCCAGTATCAGTTGACGATATCGCATGGTGGTTAAGACAGACAAAGACCACAATCAAGAATGTGCTTCAACAATTGGGGGATGATGTTGTCAGTGTCAAGGTTGGAGAATCTGATAAGTTCATGATGACAGAAGATTTTGAAATCGCAGCATCCCTCTCAATCCCTTCCGACGACATAGTTTGGTTTTTGCCCTATGAAGATCACTTTCTCAAGGCATTCATTGACCGAAGCGAATTCATTGAAGTGGATCTGGTACCCAAACTCTTTCCCGCGGATAAGAAACACTTCTGGCCATCAAGTCCAGATACACCACAGAAGATGCCAAGTAAAGGTGTGAGAGCCACTGGAGAGGTAAGACCATCGATTTGGTTGAATGGCCGCATTATCGGTCGCTGGGAAATGGATGATGATGGTGGATTGAAGAAGGTCGTCATGAGTTTGTACTCCAAGGTAACGAAATCCCAAGAAAAATTGATAGAACAAGTCCGAAAACAGCTTGAATCGTTCATCAATTCATCATTGATGCCAATCTCAGGCAAATAGTGAATAGACACGCATAAATAGGGAGGTTCTAATGATTCGTAATCAACCATCTGGAGTTGACTCTAATGGGAAAGGGATTAGCATTATTCGGACTCATCCTGATCATCGTAGGTATACTACCACTGTTTATGCCAATGATCGGACTTGGAACATACGTTAGCTACTTCTACATGCTTGGACTCTATTCAATTGAATTGGCAGGGTACATGTTTTCTGAGCTTATGCTTATACTCATAGGCCTAGGTGTCCTACTCTTAATTGTAGGAGCAGTAAGGTAGTTCAACCAGCTCAACAGCAAAAGTGATGCAGGGGAGATATTCATCTCCCCCCTAGTGCATTATAGTATTATTTCTACTTGATACCAAGTCGTGAAGCTATCTTCACGATGAAGAAGACTACAATTGCCACGATAAGGAATGTGATTAGACTGTCTATTATGGGGCCTCCCGATAATATATACAATTCACCCGTAGGGTCGATAGGAGGATATACTATTTTTACAATTGGCATAATGAGACTGCTCACAAGCGCTTGCACAACCTGTCCGATGTAGATGCCCAAGATGAACGCAACTGCAAGTCCAAGGACCTTATACTGCGAAATGAAGTCAACAAACTCGTTGACTAAGCCTTTGGGTGGCTCAGGTTTGGGTGGTGGTGTTAGTAGTTTCCGTATCTCTCTAAGCTCTTCTAACATTGCATCGTTTGACATTTAGTCACCCCTAATGATAGTATCAATATCAGGAGTACGTTTCAGTTATGATTCTTTCCAACCATAGCGTAGATTGATAAAACAGAGTGAATGTGGATAACTGATGAGCTTCTGGTTCTTACTCTCAGTCTTTGGTACAATCATTGTAGTACCAATCCACTTTCTCTCAGTAGAACATTCTAGATTGGATACCAGATTTGGTGAGGAAAAGGGATTCAAGGTCGGAGCAGCTCTAGGGATGATCTCAGGTTGGGGGCTCTTCCTATTCCTGTTCGGGCTCTGGATTTCACCTCAAGAGAGGTTCTCAATTCAATTATCAGGAATCAGTTTCTTGGGTGTTCCTCTCACTCATCAGTTGGTTGCTTTTAGTTTTCTTCTTCCAGGTGCATACCTGGGTATCAAGGGAGTGACCGAGATGGGACTTAAGGTAGCGGAAACTCATCGAGCTGAAAGGGTGATTTCCACCGGAGTCTACTCCAGGGTAAGACATCCACAGTATCTGGGGGCTGTTCTTTCTCACATTGGCGCATCATTCTTGTTTTCAGCCTATTACTCACTTCTTGCGACCGTATTAGTGATAGCGATAAACTGGGTTCTGTGTTGGAAAGAAGAGAAGGAGTTAGTAAGAGAATTTGGAGAAGAGTATCTCAAGTATCGTGAATCAGTACCGATGCTGTTTCCTAGATTTCGATTGTGACACAACTCAAGCGATAATCACAGATAGTGTCCGATTTTTCAGAAAAACCGACACAATTCAAACAAGGAATAATAATAACCGGATAATTTTGAGAATATAGGATTGAGTGGACTCTCCGTATGTAAAATCGGAGCTGCAGTAAGGTGTCGTATTGAACTCCTTATCTAAGACTTGAGGCAACAAATATGCGAATGAAGCAATTCACGATAATAGCATTGATTGGATTTTCTCTTTTACTTTCTCTAGTATCTTCTTCCACACCATGGATCAATAGTAATGCTATCAATGAGGAGAGCCCAGGCTTGCAGAATATCAATGAAGTGAACGACAGGGAGTTCAAAATTTCGCAGATGACACATGAGGGCGTAATCAATCCAGTCCAAATCAAAGAGAGTGGGTTCCAAACAACAGATGCTGTGAAGGCAGATACTAATACTGGAACAAATACAATCCAAAATATCACAATTGATGAGAGCAATGATTGGTTTGCCAACTATACGAGCGTTGAAGTCTCAAGTATCAAGCGTTTATACTCAGTAAATGGCACATTCGATGATGGAATAGATCCATGGACAACTTATACGATACAGGGAGGATCCGATACACAGATTCCTGGTTATGACGCTAACGGGGAGTACATTACTTGTCGGAATGTGGGGGAGTACAAGTGGGCAAGTAAACATACTTGGGAACACGGTTCAGGTTCAGAGGTTGGATTCGAACAGGTCATACTAAATCCTGAGGGAAATCTTAACTTCGATTTCAGATTTGATTTTCGTTATGCTACTGGACCTATTGATCCAGACGGAGATAATGGGTTTGCCGGAGATATTGGAGTCTTCTATCAAGTTAATGATGATGGAGGGTCATTCTATGAGGGGTATTATTATCCAATGGAAGTTTATGTTAATTCAAGAGATGCATGGACTTCGTATATAGACTATTTCACAATCCCAGATGCATGGAGTTCGTTTTCCATTGCTGTCGGTCTGTATCTTGCTGACAGTGTTACTCTAGATAATGTCACAGATTATGATGACGATGAATATGATGATGGGATAGAACATGCTCAGAATCTAACGGTATATCTCGATAACGTAGAATTTACTGCTTCTGCAACACCAACCTTTGAAAGTGCAGATTTAACATTTCATGCTGGTGCTTTTTCAGAGGCGATTACAGGGAGTGGAGTAGGTACTGCTTCAATTTCAAATCCTGCTTATTGGAAAGCAAATCCACTAGAAACTCAAATCACATCGAATACAAGTGTTATCATCACTTATTCAATAACCACACTGTTTCATCGTTATTTCAATTCATCATGGACCACAGATCTTAGCAGGTCTGGAGTTTCGTATTCGATAACTTCAGGACAGAGTACGGACCTCACCTTCTACACCTACATCACAGATCCAAGCAGCTATTATAACTCAACATTTGATATCCTCTATCCTCAAGGTTGGGAAAACACAACAGTTTGGGACCCACTTGCTTACAACATCACTGATTCCTGTTCGATAACTCCTGGACAAATACACGTACCTACAAGCGAATTGAGCCGAAGTGGGTGGTGGGAGATAGACCTCAACAGTTTGAATTATGCCAAAAACATCTCTGTTCAAGTCTTTGACACGAGTATTAGTGATTGGTCAGAAAACTCACTCTTCAGACCGGGTAATGAAACTCGCGTACAGGCTGAGATAGGGATCCCCAGTATAACTCCAGCGGGAGGGGACCCTGTAAATGTAACATGGATTACGCCTGATGAAACTCAGTGGGCAATGGATTCGATTACAACAATGGTAGGAGGTGCTGTCACCAGCTCTTCATGGACTTTTGGTAGCACAAACACCACTGCAGGCGAATGGTCAATTGATATTCTTTGGACCAATGGAACTGAGATTGCCT
>JAEOST010000210.1 GCA_016840245.1 Candidatus Thorarchaeota archaeon | reverse complement strand
GGGTAATTGGTACCACATTTCAAAATGATAATATAATATGGTGTCATCAATTAATTTATATTATTAAATATCATGATTATACTTGTAGGTCTACATGGGAACAAGAGGCAAACATAGTTCCTTGACCTATACTTAGTCCGGGAGGATCATTACAGTGGGAAGCCAGATGTCTGAAATTGAAACGACTGATTCACAAAATGACACACAGGTTTGTGAATGTAGCGAACAGTGTTGTGTAACTTTCTATAGTGGAGAAAGTTGTTTCTTCTGTGAACCAACCAGGGGGATGCTACGTGATGTGCTCTCCCAGTTTGATGTCACATTCTCTTGTGTCAATGAAGTTGATATCGATAAGGTCGATAACATAACGGAAATGGAGAATATCTTTGCATTACCAACTATCAAGATTTGTGGACAGACACTCGTTGGACTTCCAGATGAAGGTTCACTACGGGATGCTGTAGTAGTGGCTCTGATGAATGAATGCTTTTGTTCATGATATCATGTTGTCTAACTATCTCTGAATTACACTTAGGTTTCTAGTAAGAGGAAACCATTATTGCAACTACTAGTAGAATATTGACAATGAGAGATACACTGACCAGGTCAAGGCTGGTCGACTATTAATCCATTGAACCCATACATATTTTCCTGAGTCTATTTCGAACAGTGGTGAATGGTATTCAGGGCCATTCACTACTCCCGACTCGACACTGTAAATGAGCGCAAATTCCTCTCTTGAGGTTTCATTTTCAATATCAAAACCATTGACGACAGTTGACAGATTGCAGCTGAAAATGTACCAAATAAGATGAACTGAATTAAACGCCTCGCTTGTTTCAAGGAGATAGGTGATTTGCATTGATCCCGTTTCTGTACTGTTTGGTACTGTGAATTCGTTTCTGCTAAATTCAGGGAAAACATCGTTCTCTTCGTTTACATAGCGAAAGATTACTGGTGCCTGTGAAATATTCTGGGTTATCGAAGCGATGGCAATGAATGCAATGACGACAATCGATACTACTCCAATCTTTATCCTTCGTTTTCGGATTGCTACCGGGTCTTTGATTATTAGGGACACCTTTTTTGTCCTCCCTCGTATAGTGGAGTCGATGCCGTTTTGCTCTAATAACACCTACTTGAGTGTTACTAATAGACTACTCAGCAAGAAGTTTCATTCTCAAGATAGTATCAGAGAGAGGAGCAGGTTAATCTCATATTCAGATTTACTCCACAATCAGTGGACCTGAACTTCTTCTTTTCCGAAATTGATTATCACTGGTGAAACAAAAAAGCTCACGTTTCATGTCGAGGTATGCTGTACTTGTCAGCTTTCCTCTCATTATTTAGTTTAATCATTGTATGGCCCAAAATATTGTTCAACGAATATAATATCCTGACGCGATAATATCCTATCGCTTCCTCCTACTACGAGCTATCATGATTGAGAATAATACAATGATTCCAATGCAACCTACTGTAATTATAATTCCTAACAGGCGTATCATCTCATCTAGGTCAATCGGTGGGGGCACACGAGTTGTTGTACTTGTTGTGATACTTGTGGTTGGTGTTGGCGAAGTTGATGTTGGCGTCGTTCCTAATGGTGTTGTTGTTGTGGTGGCTAGAGTTGTAGTGGGGGCTGCATACATGAATGGGTAATGATCTGTTGAGTTAGCAGAACCAGAGATGTCATAGTCTCCACTTCCACTATAGTCTCCCCATCCATTCCCCATCGAAACTCCGTCGTCCCACTGATTTCCTTCACCATTATCTATCGCATTGACAACAAGGTTATCCCATAGTCTGTTATTCACCACTGTACTGTTAAACGAAGTGCTCTCCATGAATATACCATGTTCCTCATTTTCATATATCCAATTTCCAATAACACTCGTGAAGTTACTCCCAGCTATTCGAATTCCATCATATCCAGAGAAAATGTTATTGCCATCAATCAAGGTATCCTTCGAGTCCATCATCATGATTCCGTATGCACAAGAATCAATGTAATTCTGTTCTATTCTACTGTTATTCGAGTCGTCAAGAAAAACTCCATTCTGATTGCCTATGAGCCTGTTAGTTTTCACTAGACACCCAACTGAGCGACCTAAAGCCACACCTGGCCACTGACACCATTCTACCCTATTATCAGCGATGATGCACTGGTCACTAACGCTCACAGAGATTGCTCCCAATCTGATGTCGGTGGCATTATTGTCTATGATATTACATTCAGTTGAATCACTCAACGTAATGAAAAAACCATACAAATCTGAACCATCGTTGCCAACGATTGCACAATCATGACAAAAGCCTGCAAGGATTCCCCCTGTTGTACCATTGAACTGACCTCCATAGACCGTGCAATTGACACAATCAGCCATGATTATTGCTGAATAAGGGCTCAGATCCACAAACAGACCAAATTGCCCATTCAGGTAAAGAATTGGTCGACCATCAATGTAGTTGCCCTGGATTGTATGAGTATTCCAGTGTCGCAGCTCAGAACCAACGATTCGAATTCCACTCTTAGTGAATGTATTATCGAGTAAGGTCAGGTTCTCGGAATGTCCGAACGAAAAACCATGTCCCTGGCCATCCACGAAATTATTGGTGACATTTAGATCACTAGTTGTATCACAATAGATGGCGTCATTAAGATTATCGTAGAATTCATTATCCGAGATACTACTTGAGGACATCTCTCTCCCCCACATCCCTATACCAGATCCTGTGAATTTATTCAAGGTGATATTGAGATTGTACACATATTCAAGGAAGAGCCCTCGGTCAATGGAATGAGCTCCGATAAACGTATTATTCAATACTGTACAGCTGTCAGCGACCCGAATATCAATGCAATGCACGTTTATAGCCGACATCTCAATGTTCACTGTACAGTTTCTTATCTCACAATCGATGACATTGATCATTTGTATTCCATATCGAAAAGATGTGATATTCGCTGAATGAATTAACGCATTGGTTACATTGTCTAAAAGGATACAGGAACGATCACGGTAACCTATCCAATCGTACGAAGAGTTTGTACAAGCAATGAAGCAATATCGGATCTCGAAGTACACAGTTGTATCAGTGATTCTGATTGCCATATCCTCAGTATTGATCAAGTAATCCTCAATCACGTACGGCTCTATTTCTGTGCCATTTCCTGGCCAAGACTCAACCAGGGCTTGAGCTGTAAAATCTGCATCTGAAGCTATGATAATTGGGTCATGGAGTGTATATGCAGGCTTCATGACGGGTTGTTTCGAAACATGATTCCCTGACCAATTTCCTGATTGAATTCCAACAGGCACTAAGCTCGTCATCAGTAGAGAGATAGCTAATACTCTCATCCATCCTTTCACGTGAATGTCTCCGGAAAGATTTCGAAGAGCTTTGATTTACATCTTTCCTACACACTAGCCAATCTTCCAAATCGTAAAGTGACTTCTCATCTGTAATGTCATAAACTAGTATCAATCCGTGCGTGAAAAAATTTGGGTCTAAAAAGACGATGTCTTGTTCTGGGACCTATGTAATGATTTGGCCACAATTGGAGTCTTACTGTTACTTCGTCCAGGGCGAAAACTTTCGTATGCATATCTGTCCCAAGTCTGGTTATGAGCCTTTTATCTCCAAAAAACATACTCCGTTCCAATCGCTCAGCTAAGGCCAATTTCCCTACTCCAGGATTACCTAGTAGATCAACCTTAAACACATAGTCCTCCATCTTCTCAACCTCAATGTGTGGGTGTCTGATACATCTAGTCGGACTAATATCTGTGGGAGCTAATTCGATTACTATAACAAACCATCGTTTTATGATTATCTGATACTAGAAAAAGCGTGGAGAGTAAAACTACTGCCCGCTTCTTGAAACTCTTCCTGAATGGATGTTATGACTTCTTTTCCATCTTACTTTCATAATCTTCGATAGCTTTGTGCAATGCATCAGCTGCAAGGTTAGAGCAGTGCATCTTCTGAGGAGGTAGTCCATCCAAAGCATCAGCAACATGTTGTCGAGTGAGTTCCTTAGCTTGTTCCAAGGTCATTCCGATTGCCATCTGGGTTGTGACAGAAGAAGTAGCAATCGCAGCAACACAGCCAAAGGTTTGTATCTTGGCATCGACAATTATGCCGTCTCTTATTCTGAGGAAAATTTTTAACATGTCTCCGCACATGGGATTTCCAACAGTGCCGATCCCATCTGGATTTTCCATTTCACCCATGTTTTGCGGATTCTTGAAATTATCCATCACTTTGTCGCTGTACATGTGTGTTACCTCACGTCGTGCCTAACAATTGTTGATTTAGTTGTTTCCATTTAACCATATTTCATTACCAGTCGTCTTTTGGCAAGTCGTGATCATGATGACCGTCATCTTCCTCATTGGCAAAGTATACACCCCGTTTCAATGGACTAAACTCTCTCAAGCGCTCAATTGAGGGAATCAATACTTCAACGTAAGTATCAATCTCTTCCTTTGTATTAAAGCGAGAGTACGACGCACGAATGGAACCATGAGATATCTCGGGTGGAAGTCCAATAGCTTTGAGGATGTGACTACCCTGTAGTGTCTTAGATGAACATGCTGAACCAGTCGAGACCGCGAAACCTTCCATATCCAATTGAACAAGAATCGATTCACCCTCAATGTACTCTGCAACAATGCTGTAAATGTGTGGCAGACGATTTTCGGGATGACCTGTTAATTTGTATTCCGTAAGCTCCGCTGCAATCTTCTCTTCCATATACTTCCTTAGTGATAGGAGATACTCGTTATCTTCATCTTTCCAAATCTCAACGGCTTTGCCAAAACCCACTGCGGCTGGGATGTTCTCAACACCAGGTCTTAATCGACGCTCCTCATCTCCACCCTCGTGCATGCGTTTGAGTCTGGTCTTCCTACGGATATAGAGTCCGCCTATACCCTTGGCTGCATGAACAAGATGACCATCGAATGTGATTAAATTGGCCATCGTTTTTTCAGTGTCTATTGGAATCTTGAGGTATGAATGAGTGGCATCAGTGTGAAACATGATGTCCCTCTCTGAGGTGATGCGAGCAATCTCGTCTATGGGTTGTAATGTGCCTATCTCGCCGTTTGCATGTTGTATAGAGATTAGAATGGTGTCTTCTCGTATTGACGACTTCAACTCATTTAGTTCAATCTGACCATACTCATCCACGTTCAAGTATGTTATGTCATATCCTGCTCCAGCTAATCGCTCACAGGAACGAAGGACAGATTGGGTTTCAATAGGAGTCGTGATGATGTGGCGACCTCTATCTTTGTTGGCCAAAGCTGTACCTCTGATAGCAATATTGTTCGACTCAGTCGCGCCTGATGTGAATATGATTGTTCTAGGATCTGCGTTTAGAGACTCAGCAAGGATTCTCCTCGCATTCTCAAGTCCGGTTACTGCACCTACATCTCTTGAGTGGCTGAGTTCCATTCCAGCTGTTCCATAAAACTCAGTAAAGTAAGGCATCATCGCCTCTATGACCCGCTCATCAACTCTAGTAGAGTTCGCGTTGTCGAAGTATGCCATTTACCTTGCACCGTCTTTGCATGCAGAACAATCGTCGTGAACATCTTCACAGTATTCACGGTGAACATCACACAGGACTCCTGAATCACGAAGGGCACGAATTAGACGGTTAACCTCCCTCGTCATCACTTCGTAGACATTATCATCTTCCGCCTTCTTCTCCCAAGCATCAATTATAATCTCAGCAGATTTCTTGACCTCTGCTACCATCTTCTTCGGTATATCCACTTGATCTCCACGTGATCTCTTGGATTTTTCGAGCTTGTACTGAGTCACAGCAGGTTCTGTTACACCAAGCATCTTAGCTATCGTCTTTTGGGCGATACCCTTTGCAATCATTACCCTGGTTAACTCTCTACGAATACTAGGGAGAACGTACCATACCTCTACCTCTTGTGGCATTAACCAGGTTCTTCGCTTTCTCTGCTTCGTTTTCGTTGATGTGTCAGATGCCAACTAAATTATCCTCCATGTTCACAATTGTGAAGAAATGTACAATTGTGAAGTGTCTGAACACCTAATAAGCATAATGGCATATACATCGATAAGCAAGATTCCAGTAACAATTTATTGGGTCCTATATACTGAATCGTGGGATAATTGTAATGGAGAATGATGTTATGTTACAAAAGAAAGCCGCAGAGAGCATAGCCAGCTCAAATCATCTCATAGCATTGACAGGCGCTGGAATCTCTAGAGAATCGAATGTACCTACATTCCGAGGTACGGATGGTCTTTGGCGTAACTATGATGCAATGCAGCTAGCCACACCCTCTGCTTTCTCAAAGGATCCCAAGCTCGTGTGGGAATGGTATACTTGGCGACAAGGATTGATCTCAGAGTGTTCACCGAATCCTGCCCACCTCACGTTGAGTAAATGGGAAGAGGAGGGTCTCTTGAAATCACTAATTACTCAAAATGTCGATGGATTACACTATCGTTCAGGTTCAAGAAATGTGCTAGAAGTTCATGGTGACCTCTGGGCACTCAAATGTACGTCCTGTTCCCATACAAGTAGGCTCGATGAACCAGCAGAAGGAATCCCAGAGTGTCCTGACTGCAAGGGAATTTTACGACCAGATGTCGTGTGGTTTGGGGAGACCCTCGATACATACGTCTTGAAATCAGTGTCAGAACAATTGAAACTAGCTGATGTCTGTATAGTGATCGGAACTTCCTCATTGGTTCAACCTGCTGCTTCATTTCCCCTTGTTGTAAAACAGAATGAAGGTGTATTAATCGAGGTCAATGTAGAAGAGACCCCTCTAACAGGGTATGTTGATTATCATCTAAGGGGCAAAGCTGGAGAGATTCTACCATTACTCGATGAATTACTCATCTGAGAATCATGATTCTTGGGAACAAATAAATGTATGATTTGTTGTGAAGGTCATTAGGCGATACTTTGAAAATTGCTGTAACTGGTGCGACTGGTTTTATTGGTCGAAATCTAATCCATCGTCTTGTTGAAGAAGATCATCAGGTTGTTGCTTTGGTAAGATCTTCTAGTAACACAGATGGATTTCCTGATTCCATCGTATCTCGTGAAATTGACCTATTCAACAAAGAATCCCTAGTAAGTGCTGTATATGATGTGGATGTCATTATCCATCTCGCATCATATTTCGATTTCTTCCCAAAAGACGAAGCCCTCATGTTTCAAATCAATATTGAAGGTACAACGAATTTAATGAACGCCTGTGTTGGAACATCTGTTAGCCGATTCATATACTGTTCTACAACTGAAACCATTGGTCCCACAGGTGATTCACCAACAAATGAAGATGCTGAACTCAATCCTCATTATAGTTATGGCAAGAGTAAAGCATTGGCAGAAGAAGCAATCCGCGATATATCTTCCTCTTCTGGTTTACCTCATATTATTCTTCGACCAACTGGTGTTGTTGGACCCTGGGATATGTATGTAGGTTATGATATAATTGAAGCAATAAATAACCAATGGGCTCCGATAATACCCTGTGGAAAGAACATGATTAACATGTTTACTTATGTGGACGATGCTGTTGATGGATTCATAGCTGCTCTAGATTCAGATGCAGCTCTTAACCAGACAATAATTCTTTCACCAGATGATGCCATCAGTTGGAAAAATCTCTAT
>JAEOST010000209.1 GCA_016840245.1 Candidatus Thorarchaeota archaeon | reverse complement strand
TGATGTCTTTGTTAGTGGCGATTATGCCTATGTAGCAGATGGACCTCAGGGTTTGGCAATCGTTGACATTTCCGACCCAACTAACCCAGGCGTTCCGATCTATGAGAACACTACAGAGTTCGCAAGGGGCGTGTGTGTGAGCGGTGATTATGCTTATGTAGCGGTTGAAGTAGCAGGATTGGCAGTTATTGATATCTCCGATCCAACAAATCCAGGTGCCCCCATCTATGAGGATACGATAGGTTCTGCTTCGGATATCTATGTAATTGGCAATTATGCTTATGTAACCATTGGGGCTTCGGGATTTGCGATTATTGATATATCAAATCCCATAGACCCTGAAGTTACTGGATATAGGGGCACATCCAGTTCTGACAGTATCTTCATAGATGGTGATTATGCCTTTGTAGCTGATACTGCAATGGGGTTGGGAATAACTCGCATCAAGGTTACAGATTTCGATGCACCGATGATTGATCATCCTAACAATATTACCTACAATTTGGGTGAAACCGGGAACTCGATAACTTGGTCACCATCTGACGACCTCCCTAGTAACTATGTAGTCTATCGTGATGGTTCATCTGTTGACTCAGACACCTGGGATGGTTCTTCAATCAGTATCAATGTCGATGGTCTGTCAATTGGAGAATACAACTACACAGTAGTTGTCTTTGATCAACTCGGATACAGTGTCTCGGATGAAGTCTATGTTATGGTTCTTGAACCTTCTACATCCTCCGTTACATCACCAACCACGACTACAACTGGAACAGCAACGACTACTGCTACATCCCCTACAACAACTACAATCACAGATGATGGGGATATACTACTTCTCGCTGCAGCAGGTGGTGGTGGAGTTCTGTTACTCTTGCTAGTGATTATAGTCTTGAGAAGAGGGAAGGGTGATGAACCTGAACCAGATGATGCTGTAGGACCACCTCCACCATCAGAAGCTCCGGGGATTGTTGAGGCTCTAAGGGGTGGAGAGATTGTAGGTGGTAAATATGTCTTCAAAGTGAAGGTCAACAATGGATCCAACTATGTCATCAACAATGTCACTGTTACACTTCTAGCATATCCCGAGGACTGCATGATTCTAGATGGTGATGATTCGAAAAAGATTAAGAGGATTGAACCTGGTGGATTTCGGTCTCCTTCATTCACATTTCAACCAACAGCTGACTGTGTGAAAGGGAAAATCCGGGCTACAGTGTCCTATATTGACCACGAAGACAATAGCATTACACTGACGGCTGAACCACATGAAATCAGATCAGTCTGTGATTTGCTCACTCCAATGGAATCAACCATTGAGGATTTCGACCTTATGCTTGGTGACATGGAGATAACTACTGATGATCAGACATTGGACTGGAACCCTGTGATTTTATTCCAGAAGGCAGAGATGCTCCTATCTGCATGCAACTTTCATATTCTGGACCAGTCAAGTTCCACGAAGGATGGAGTGTTTACAGGTAGTATAAGGGGGCTCGCACTGGGCAAGTTCACAAACAAGAGGATTGCAATACGACTGACTATCACTGGCAGTATCGAGGCTGAGAAGGCACGTCTCGAAGTCGAGGCATTAGGGGATGATGTAGACATGCTTCCAGTTGCACTTGGCGAGATTACAAGTGGGATCAACTCATGGACCTGTATGAACTGTGGAGGTGCCTTTGAGCCGGATGAGGTTGACACCATCAGAGCGAATAGACCAGTTCGGTGTCGCTTCTGTCAACACACCATGACAATTGACTTGTACAGACCTAGAGATGGAGGTTCACCTGTTTAGAAAGAAACCATCAAGATAGAAGTGTAGTGTAAGAATCCGGAGTAGAATCTGATGAGGAATAGAACTACAGTTTTATTAGCCACAGCGTTCATTGTTACAATACTCAGTTTGCTAGTAGTGACTCCAACACGAATTGTAGCATCTTCAACACCAAGCGGACTGAAAAATGGACCCTTTGTTGACAAAATTGTGTACAACGTATATGACAGTGGCGACCAGTCTGTTCTCGCACTTCAGAATAATGAGATTGATTTGATTGGAGGTATGGTCAATCCTACTCATTTGTTGACCCTACAGTCCGCAGAGAATATCGAGGTTGATAATGTACTTCGTAACGGATATGGATATGTTACAATAAACACAGCAAAGAATCCACTAAATTATACAGCATTTAGGAGAGCACGTGCCTTTGCCCTTGACAAGCAGGCAATATCAGACGATGCATGGGATGGATTATCTGAACCACAGGACTCGTGTGTAGCAAAGGTCAATCCATTCTCATGTGAGGGTCTGCTACCTTACACATACTATGAGGCAAACACAATTCTGGGTAATCAGATGCTTGATGAAGCTGGATTTGAGATTGATCCAATAACAGGATTTAGGCTTGATCCGCATGGTAATCCATTCTCAATATTGATTGAGTGTGCTCAGACTTCCAACGTCGCTATTGAGGTTGGTCAAGAAGTTGCAGATGCTCTTGTTGCTATGGATGTTGACGCTACAAGTGTACCTACAGATTTCTATGAGTACCTTAACAGACTATACTTCCATGGTGATTACGACATCGTATTCCTAGGTACGACTTTTGAAAGCTTTGATGTTGACTGGCTTGCCTATCAATATTGGTCAGAGTTCGCAAATGAGCCATATTACAACAGCCCAAACTGGAGGAACGCATCCTTTGATTCATGGCGAGACCAACTATTACATGCAACCGACTATCAGGATGTATACGATGCAGCTTTTGCAATGCAGGAAATTTGGGTACACGCATGTCCAATGATTATCTGTTATGAGAACATCTTTCTATCTGCATACAGAACAGATATGTTCGAAGGATTCATCAACGATGTTAGTAGTGGTATTCCTGGTTGGTGGACTAACTACAAGGTCCATCTACGAGTTGGAGCTGGTGGTCCATACGGTGGCACATTCCGATGGAGTAATTATTATATTGATACTTTCAATTTCATGACGACCTCTTCATCTTACTCCTATAACATACTACAAATGTTGTATGACAGTCTCATGACCATTGGTCCCGATGGTTCTGACATTCTATGGTTAGCTGAGAGCTACAATGCAGAAACCCACGAGGACAACCCAACTGTGCCTGAAGGCTTCACAAGGTTCATTTTTGATATGGTTCAGAATGCAACGTGGTCAGATGGAGCACCTGTAACTGCTGAGGACGCAGCATACTCTTTGAACTACTACCGTGACTCCCCGGGTAATCCAATGGGAGCTGACTTGACAGAGATGACTGCTGCCTATGCTCCAACAACCTACAGACTTGTTGTCGAGTTCAATACTGAGTCCTTCTGGCATCTACACACAATTACCTACAAGACCATTATTCCTAAACACTTCTTCATGGATATCGGTCTTGATGACTGGAACATATGGGATCCAATACCTCCAATCGAAGCAATGGTCACATCAGGTCCATTCAATGTATCTGAATATATTGCTGGAGAATTCTGTGAACTTACCCGAAATCCCAACTATGTATATGGTGTTGAGCATGTGGAACCAACAACTACTTCTTCAGATGTTACGACCACCACTGTTACAACACGAACTGAACCCGGAACTGAAACAACCACTACAACTGAACCAACCACTACAACTGAACCAACCACTACAACTGAACCAAC
>JAEOST010000208.1 GCA_016840245.1 Candidatus Thorarchaeota archaeon | reverse complement strand
TGTTTCTCAAGCCAATTATGCATCTCTTTGTTTGACTTGCTCACCAGTGTCTTCCCCAGATTTCCAACTTCAGAGGCAACTTCATACGGAACAGGAATCATCTCACCTAACCAGCGTGGTGCCTCAGTATCGATATCAGAAGTGGGTGCACAGAGAACCTCATCATCTTCCTTGCTAACCACTTGCCATGGACGCCCTCTTATCACAAAGACCGCACCAATATCCACATGTGATGCAACATAGTCTTCGTCTAACACCCCTATACTGGAGCGCGTCGTCATGTCTACAGCACTAATTTTCTTTACATCTGGAATTGTACTCAGATGGTCATAATAGTACACACGAGATCGTCGTCCTCTAGAAACAATATCATCATCAACTTCAACAATTCTCTTCTCAACCATGAAGTCAAGTACCCATCTCGCTTGTTTTTCTGTGATATCTGAGAATGGAAATGCAGAACGGACTATCCTCAAGAGATTATTGAACTCAATTTCATCAAGATCAAGAAGCAGGCCAGCGATTTGATGTGCAAGTACATCCCATGCATTTTGAGGTATCTTAGCGCGTTCCACTTTGTTCAATCTAGCACGTCGAAGAATGACTGCAGATTCAGTGATATCATCCAGATTGAGAGTCGCAAGGATAATGCCCTTCGAAACCTGCCCTACTCCATGACCTGCGCGACCAGTTCTTTGCAGGGCTCTAGATACTTCACGTGGGCTTGAGTACTGGATTACAAGATCAGCCTGACCAATATCAATACCAAGTTCGAGACTAGATGTAGCAATTATCGCTTTAGACACACCTTGCTTCAACCTGTCCTCGGCATCCAATCGTGTTTCCTTAGAAAGTGACCCGTGGTGTACATCGAACTCGTATCCTGGGTTGACCAATCTCATCTTTGCTCCAAGAACCTCGGCAAATGAACGTGTATTTGTAAAGACCAGAGTTGAAGTGTGAGCATTAACTAATTCGATTATTCGCTGTAGGCGCGATGTAGAGTGTGGTGGATACGAGATTTTCTTTCCGAGTGCCGCATGAGTCTTATCTGGAATTGGTGTTTCAACACTCAGGTTCTTCTTCTGAGACTCATAACCTGCCCACACTGTCTTTACAGGCTGGGAAGTGCCTACGAGAAGTTGAGCAACATCCTTTGGGTTTCCAACTGTGGCTGATAGACCAACACGTTGAATATCTGATCCAACTAGATTTTCCAATCGTTCAAGACCCATACTCAGCTGCGTTCCTCGTTTACTATCAGCTAGCTCGTGTATCTCATCAACCACCACGGCAAAAACAGTCCTTAGATGATATCTCAGTCTTTTTCCTGGGAGAATTGCCTGTAATGTTTCAGGAGTTGTGATTAGAAGGTTGGGTGGTGTAATTGCCTGTTTTCGTCGTGCATACTGTGTAGTATCGCCATGACGTACTGCAACCGTTAGGTCGAGATGATTACAGAGGTCTTCGATGCGTTTGAAAACGTCACGATTTAGAGCTCGGAGGGGTGTTATGTAAAGGAGATAGAAACCAAACAGTTCTCTCTCTTTTTTCATCTGATACAGTCTATGCAGAAGAGGAACCAGTGCTGCCTCAGTCTTTCCACTACCTGTGGGTGCCAGTAGTAAAACATCGTCTTCGTCAAGAACTAGTGGTATTGCCTTCTCCTGAATTGGCGTTGGTATAGTTATATTGCAGGTGGTCAAGAATGCTATAATATCCTTATCTAGACCCTGAAACACACTCATCGGGAGGTTGACCTCTTCTCAGAGAGGTGTCTGACTTCGTTTATCAAGATGCGTATATCTGTTCTGAGAGTCACATCGCACTCCTCCATCTTTTCTTCAAGGAGGTGAATTGTATCAGTGATTGATTCTGCCTTAGAACCAATCTCTTGTATTATTGATCGTACTTGATCCAAGTTTGATAAATGGGCGCCAATGTTATCAAAAGCAAGATTGAGTAGAGTACTAACGGTCATCGGGAATTCCTCCCGCTAGGTTCATTCTTCTTCCTCTTCACCATAGACAGTGTAGGCTAGAATGAGCATGAGTGAAAAGATACCCATGAAGATTAGGAGTATGTTGAATATAGGAGCCAGTTCTGCCTGCATTGAAATCCTGCGTCCTCGGATGGCGTTCGCTTATAATTATTGCTGATTGAAGAACAATCGTACTGCCAATCTTAGCCAGTTACGGCTTGTCGTTCCTCGTAGAATCTGTCTATGAAACTTCCATAGATGTCTACAGGCTCTGTGAGTGAATTGACATCATCGATAAGCATCTCTAGGGCACATGAACCGCATCTGACTGTGGCCCAGCCTTGATTCTTGTTCAGCTCAATCTTGATGGCTGTATTACCACACTTAGGACATGGATATACATCTGGTATTCTCTTCTGCGGTCGTCGGCGTACCTTCTGGCGTCGTCGTCTGCCCATTTTTCTTAACCTCAGCCTATTTCTCACAGCCGAGCATTGAGCCCGAAAGAAATAGCACAGGCGTCCCGATGAGGTGATTCATTTAAGCATTATGTTAAGTATCCTTGTGGACAAAGCAAAGCCTTCATATTTAGGGATGTATCGCAGCCGATTGCAATGACCGACCTCTCAAAGAACGCTCAGTGTGTCCTTCGTATCTTGGGGGATAATGAATCACTCACTACTTCAGAGATTCTTGAGATTGCCCGAAATCCAGACTATGCAAATCTCTGTACAGACTGTGCAGGCGGCGATACATTTGTTGTAGCAGCTAACCAGCTAGTAGAGAGTGGACTAATTACTAAGAAGTTTGGCAAGGGCGGCTATCGGTGGCAACTTGTGAGGGATTGATTAGCAATGTTAGATGTCAGAGAAGACTTCCCTGTATTGAAACGAGTCATTAACGGCCACCCGCTGGTCTATCTTGACAGTGCGTGTATGTCATTGAAACCAAAGCAAGTCATTGCAGCTATGATGGAATACTATGAACAGTTTCCCGCATGTGGTGGTAGAAGTATTCACAGACTTGGTGAAGAGGCATCAAATGCTTATACTGCAGCTCGCGAGAAATTTGCTAGATTCATCAATGCACCAGAGAAAGACGAGTGCATCTGGACTCGCAATGCTACAGAGTCTATCAACATTGTTGCCCGCTGTGTTGATCTTCCAAAGGGCTCCAAGATAGTGACAACCTCTCTTGAGCACCACAGTGGTTCTCTCCCATTTGTGGAGCGTGCCCGAAGAGACGGTCTCAGTGTCGAGGTCGTTGAGGTCAAACCTGATGGTACCTTTGACATTGAGGACTGGAAACGGATAATTGACAGCAACACGAGCCTGGTATCTGTTGTACATTCTTCAAATGTGACTGGAACCGTTGCTCCACTAGACGAGATTGTTGAAATTGCTCATGATCGTGGAGCATTGGTCATGGCTGATGATGCCCAATATGCACCTCATCATCCTCTGGATGTCCAAGCATGTGATGTCGACTTCTCCTCAATATCTGTACACAAGATGTGTGGTCCAACTGGTATGGGACTCCTATACGGTAAGATGGAACATCTCAAGTCTATGGATATGTTCCTACATGGTGGGGACACGGTCAGTGACGTTCGTTATGAGAATGGGGCTATTGTACCCGAGTATCTCCCCCCTCCAGAGAAGTACGAGGCAGGTCTTCAGAACTATGCAGGCGCAATCGGTGCTGGTGCAGCTGCTGAGTATCTCCAAAAACTTGGAATGCACGAGATTGAGAAGCACGAACGCGCTCTTCTATCAGTGGTCATAAAGGAACTAAAGGACATGGAGCAGGTCAAGATAATTGGTACCGATGATATCAGCATCAAGACAGGCCTCTGTACCTTTATGGTGGATACTGTAGAATCAGCTCATGATGTTGCTACATTCCTCAATGAAAGCCGTGCAATTATGGTTAGAAGTGGTGCCCATTGTACGCATCCTTATCATTATCAAATGGGTATAAGTCCAACAAAGGGTACTGCACGAGCCAGTTTTTATCTCTACAATAATCGAAACGATGCTGAGATATTTCTAGAAGGGATCCGCGAACTCATAGAGCTCAGCTCATAGAGGTCTATACTTCCTTCTCATACAATACTTGGTAGATACTGAATCCATATTTCTCATGTAGTGCCTGAGAGGCTTTGTTATCAATCCCTGCCCCAGAACGAACCATAGAGGCTCCATTCCTTCGAGCCTCTGTTTCTATGTAAGCCAATATCTTTGTTCCAACACCCTTTCTTTGATGCTCTGTTTTGACTACAATATCATATACCTCGGCGACTACTAAGCTGGCTCCCGGGAAAGTCATACTGATATCTGTGAATCTTACCCAAAGGAATCCCATAACAACATCATCGACTAGTACAAACTGAACGATGTTCCTTCTATCATCAAGATCCTTTTCCATCATGAGGAGGACCTCCTCAGGTTGTGGTGACTTCATCCAGAGGTCACGATATTCTTCATAGGATAGTGATCGCATAAAGGGTGTTTCAGACTCATAGTTTGCAAAGCAGTGAAACTCAAGGACTATCTCCCTCTCTGTTGCTGGTTGTATATCACGAAAGTGTACCTTCAATATTATCCACCTACTCATACTCCATTTTCCTTTTGAAACATACAGGAACCAACCTATCTTTGTTTTGTAGCTTTTCAAAATCACTTAGGGAGTTTATTACCTGTACCACCTGTTAGACTTGTGAGAAGATAGTCCCATTTTCAGAGGGAATGTCTAGGTGAGTATAATGCTTCGTGAGAGACTTACTGCAGTAAGAGCATCTATTGCTGATATTATTGAAGGAACATATGGTGTGGACAATGGTCCCCGGGTCATCACAAAGGACAATGTAGAACTGAGAAGGGTCACTCTTGTAGGGTCTGTTGCAGACCACCCTGTACATGGTGATGCCTTTTCAAGCCTCATTCTAACTGATGGCACACAACAGATACGTGTGAAGGCCTGGAAGACAGACAAAAACAAGATTAAGGACATCGAGAAGGGGGCACTCTTGATGATTATTGGTAAGATTCGTGCGTACAATGATGAGGTGTATATAGTGCCAGAGATTGTGAGAACATTTTCAAGCCAGCACTATATGGAACTGCACCTTCTTCAACGATATCACTCAGTACTGAAATCCAGTGAGGGAGAAATCGAAAAAAAAGTGCCATCAGCTGAGCCACGTCAGACCAAAGAGGAGCAGACAACTTCTCAGGAATCTGACCTCTCAGCATCACAGGGCCTTTCTCTAGCCGAAATGATTCTGGAGTTTATTCGGGTAAATGCTCAAGCTTCGGGAGTATCAATACAGGATCTTGTTGCATATTTCAAGACACGCGGCCACAGCACAACAGATGTACATCTAGAAATAATCAATCTTCAGCAAAAACAGATGATTGAGGAGGTGCAGATAGGAGTCTACACCCCCACAGTCGATTCACATAATGAAGCCCAGGCGCCAGGTGTCGTATGAGTCCCGAAGTAAGACTTAGCTCATCAGACTACTAATACTGTCTTTCATCCGTTGAATCTCTTCGACTGGATCGGCAAATTCTAGATCTGATGCAGAGATATCCAGAGAGTCCTTATACTTACTAACTCTGCCATTTACTACAATATATCTGCCCAACATCTTATCCCCATGCTCATCGAAGGGCTTTTTCGGATCACCTGACTTTTCCACAAGTGCTTGAGCCTCCTCAGCTGTCATTTGCAGGAGCTTTTCTCCTGCTTCACCAAAGAGTGTGACTCTGATGGAACCGGAGCCATCATCAATTGTCACTTTATAGAGCATTCGCGGTTGAGCCTTTCCAACATCTCCACATACACTGCAGAGATGTTTCCCGTCATCAATCTGAATCTTCTTTCTGCAGTTTGGACAGGCAAGATAAACAGGGCTAGACTGGGGGACTCGTACTACAATGCCACTGACCTCTACAGACTTGTTCTCGGATTCTTCATTGATATCCTCAATCATCACTCTACCGTATCTTCTGGTACTCTGTTCGGCTAGTTCAGAGATATCCACGTCTTTAAGGCTGGATTTTTTTGGATTAATATCAATCTCTGCTTTACGTCCAACGTGGAACTCTGGACCACGTTGTCCATCTTTCACATAGCCATGCTTGATTAGAATAATATCTCCTTCCTTGAGGTCCTTGATGAGGTCGACGTTCTCGTTCCAGAATGCCACTCGAATCCTGCTTGACTCATCAGCAATCTGGATGTTTTGCACTCTACCCTCTTTTCCATCACGTTCAAAGGTCCTTACTTCATATATACTGACAACTTTACCCTCTACATCAACATCCCACATCTGCCCCTCTAACTCAGAAATCGGCTTCTTACCGAGAGATTCTGCTGGTGCTCTTTCAGTGGGACCTGCAAGATCAGAGATATCCTTGTCTTTGAGATCTGACTTCTTAGGATTGATTTTGACCTCAGCACGACGCCCAACGTGGAACTCAGGACCACGTTGTCCATCCTTGACATAACCGTGGTGTATCAACAAGATATCACCCTGCTTCAAATCCTTGATGAGGTCTACATCGTCATTCCAGAATGTGACTCGAATTCTACCTGACTCATCGGCAATCATGATATTTTGTACTCTGCCTTCTTGTCCGTCACGATCAAAGGTTCTAACATCATAAATATCGACAACCTTGCCCTCCACATCAACATCCCACATTTGCCCCTCCAACTCAGAAATCGGTTTCTTACCGAGTGGCTCTGAAGATGTTCTTCCAGTTGAAACTTCTACAGCATCGATTTTCTCTTTCAAATCCCTTTGGATTGTAGAACTACGACCTGAATGAACTTCAATCTCCTCATTTCTTCCCACTTTGGAGTAGGCTCCTGTAATGCTGATGACCTCATCTAATTTGAGGTCTTTCATCTTTTCAGCCATATCACCCCAGAAGACAAGTCTTGTACTTCCACTATCATCAGCAACAATCACGCTGAGTACTTTCCCAGCCTCTCCATCTGATTTTCGAGTAAACTCTGAGAGTGGATAGACTGTTACAACCTTTGCCCGTAGTGAGATGTCGAACATCCTATCTTGTAGGTCTGCAATCTTAATGGATTCAGCATCGGGGATTTCGATATCCATATCCTCGATCTCATACTCATCCAGCACTCTTATCCCACCCATTCTACCAAGATTCAATTCAAGTGTATTTCCAAGACCTGGTTTCACATATGCACCACGAATTTGAACCACACTACCAACTGTGACAGCTTCTTCTGTCACTGCATCGGTCTTCTCATCCCAGAGAGCGACTCGAATCTTTCCTGTATCATCAGCCACCATAAGACTGGCGACCTTGCCTTCTGTTCCATCCTTTCGAGAGAATGCACGGACCGTACCGACACTCACAATTTTTGCAGTTAGATGAACAGTTCTTGTGTTCTCAGATATGTCTTCAATCTTAAAACGCGCTTTCGCCGAAACCTGTTGGAGGTCAATGCCGAGTTCTCTTGCTACAATCATTGCAGCCGACTCTTCATTCACTACTTCTGGTCCGAGTTCATCTCGTTTCTCCTTGATTAGCTTCAAAATATCTTTTCTATCAAATTCAGATTGGTTTTTGAGAATGAGTTCAATTGTTTCTTCAAGACTAAGCACTATACTTCCCGTCCCGTGACCAAATACATTGGACTATAATCAATTGATTGTACTGTATGTTTCCTTTAAAGCTCACTACTCGTCAACCACGAGCTTGGTGTTTGTCAACGGCGCCGTTCTGACAGAAATTCAGTACAGGCCGAAACACAAAATAGCTCAAGTACCTCAAATCTGTTGACGAGTCGTGACCGAAGAAAAACCTCCACTTCCTGCACACAGTATTCACTATGCTGTATACTTTAGCGAATTAACCGAAGGTATAGACGAAATCTATAAAGTTGCAGAACAGGCTCGCGCAAAGGGCTATGACCCAACTACACGTGTTGAAATTCCTCCTGCCCATGATGTTGCTGGACGAGTTGAGGCTACATTAGATGGACCACTAGGTGTTGCAAAGAGGATTCGTGAGCTTCAAGAAGACATGTCCAGAGAGGAAGTGGCCTTTGAGATTGCCAAGGAGATTGCTCTGGGGAATCTTGGTGATATATCGGACCCTGAAAAGGCAGCTGACAAGGCCGTCAGGGTTGCTCTGGCGATACTCACTGAGAGTATAACCGCAGCACCATTAGAGGGTATTGCAAAGGTTATGATTCGAGGCTCGGGTCCCGATCGATACTTGGCCATCTATCTAGCAGGACCTATTCGTGCCGCGGGTGGAACAGAGGCTGCTGTGACAGTACTCGTTGCAGATTATGTACGCCAAGTTCTTGAATTACCTCCCTTAAAGTCCACAGAGGAAGAGGTAGAACGAGCACTTGAGGAGGTCGAACTCTACGCAAGGGCTGTGCATCTACAATATCCCGTTCATCCTGAAATGATTCGACTTGCAGCTTCGCGCCTTCCCATCATGCTAACAGGAGAACCTACAGAGGAGTTTGAGGTATCTGCAGGACGTGACCTCGAACGGATTGAAACCAATCGTGTTCGTGGTGGTTCAGTGCTGGTCCTCAATGACGGAGTAGTTGGACGAGCTGCAAAGCTTGCCAAAATAGTAGAGAGGCTCAAAATGCCTGGTTGGGAATGGTTAGACGAGTTGGCAGAGAAGACAAGCAAACCAGATGCTGCAGATACTGAGGATACAGCTGCTAAGAAACTTGCTCCGAAATCTGATTATCTGGCTGATGTCATTGGAGGACGCCCAGTCTTTTCACATCCGTCTAGGATAGGCGGATTTAGACTGAGATATGGTCGTTCTCGCAATACTGGTCTAGCAGGTGTCGGTACTCACCCCGCAACTATGTTCCTAGTCAATAGCTTCTTGGCGCCAGGTACACATATTCGTACAGAGCGTCCTGGAAAAGGATCTATTGTTGCACCTGTGGATACTATTGAGGGGCCAACAATTCTTCTAAAGGATGGGACTGTCAAACGTGTCTACACAGCTGATGAGGCACGTGAGCTAGAGAGTAAACTGGATCGTATACTCTACCTTGGAGACATTCTTGTAGGATTTGGTGAATTCCTAGAGAACAATCACCCATTAGTGCCCTCAGGGTACTGTGAAGAGTGGTGGTCCCATGACCTAGAATTAGCATGCTCCAAGATATCAACAGACGATCTTTCACGTAGTCTCTCATCGCTAGGAATCACCGAAGAGGACCTCATATCATTGATTGAATTTCCGCTCTCGAATATTCCATCCCCAGAAATCGCAGTTGGGCTTGCCAAGAAATTCAAGGTTCCACTGCACCCAACATATCTTTACCGCTGGAGAGCTTTAACACCGGATGAAGTAAAGAAACTCATAAAGTGGATACATGACAAAAAAAAGGTGGAAAAAGGGCCAGATGGGGACTCTCTAATACTACCAAATGTGCGTGAATACAAGACTCTGCTGGAGCGTACAGGTATTCCTCACACGTTAAAGAGTAAGAAACGTCTAAGACTCACTGATGACCCAGTCACAATACTTGCTCAGATAGGTACAAAGAGTGCCAGACTGAAAGGCACTGAATCACTTGAGATGATGAATTCTGTTTCAAAGGTCAGGTTGAAGGATAGACTTGGATTTTCTATTGGTGCACGGATGGGACGACCTGAAAAGGCCGAAGCGCGAAAAATGCGTCCACCTATCCATGCCTTATTCCCAGTTGGCCGTACAATGGCCAGTGAGCGTAGGTTGGAGAAGGTTGCAAAAGGGATTCAGCCTATCTCGACTCTCGAATCATTTGTTGATGATGATTTAGGCACAGAATCTATGAAAATCACAGGTCTCTTGTACCTCGAGATGGTTTCTAGGCTCTGCCCGGGTTGTGGGGCCGAGGGATTCGAATCCAAGTGTACACTATGTGGAAGCCACACAGAGATTCAGAGATGGTGTGCCCAGGAGGGATGTGGGCGACCTGTTGATGAAACAAGTGGGATGTGTCCACTCAGTCATGATATGAACCTTGTACGTTCAACAAAACGAGTACCAATTGATATCAAGGGGATGCTGGAGAGGGTGAAAGGGGAGATTAAAGAACCTCAGACCTATGGCGTGCGCGGTGTATTAGGTCTCACCAGTGACCTCAAGATACCTGAGTATTTAGGAAAGGGAATTTTACGTGCCAAACATGAAGTATATTCCTATAGGGATGGCACAGCACGATTCGATGCAACAGATGCTCCCCTGACACATTTTACTCCATATGAGATTGGTGTCCCTGTCAATCGAATACGTGAACTAGGATACGCGACTGATTACCTAGGGAATCCATTGACATCGGATACTCAGGTTGTAGAGCTCAAAGTTCAGGATCTAGTCATTCCAGACAACTGTGCAGAGTATCTGATTAAGGTCGGTTCCTTTGTTGACGATTGCCTTGAGAAAATCTATGGTCTCGACAGATACTACAACTTCAAGACATACGATGATATCCTAGGACAACTTGTCATTGGACTTGCACCACATACATCTGCAGGAATCGTCGGTCGCATTATTGGTTTCACAAATGCGAGTCTGTGTTATGCACATCCATATTGGCATGCTGCAAAACGAAGGAACTGCATTGTTGGAAAAGAGGAAGTTCTCCTTCTAAACTCCAATAACCAGCTAATAGTGAAAGAGATTGCTAGTTTGGAGGGCGAGAATCTTGACGATTATCGCGTGCTCTCTGTTGGAGAAAATGGCGACCTTCATTCAAAGAAGATACAGGATTTCGTTAAGCTTTCAGCTCCTGATACACTCTACAATATCCGGACGAAAACGGGGCGTGATATCACAGTAACAGCAGATCACAAGATGGTGAGATTTAAGGACGGAAGGACAGAATACGTCGAATCCAGAGATCTAGAGGTCGGTGACAGTCTTCTCACCCTTGCTGAACTTCCTGATTTTGTGACTGATGATGAGATAGACATTATCGACTATTACTCATCTTCTAGTAATACATCAAACATGAGGGTTCACGGTGCAAAGGATTTTCTCAAGAAAGAACTAGACAAGGTGGGTGGATGCACCTCATTTGTCAGGGGAACTAGCTTGAATCTTTCAGGGAAAGCTCTCTGGGGCTATATTGACAAAGACTCAATCCCACTTGACACTTACCTTCAATTGGTCAAGTTATTGAACTTGGATGATGATTATGAATCGCTGACTCTGAGCTATCGAAAGACTGCAGGAAGACTTCCAATAAGATTAATGCTTACCAAAGAACTAGGAGAACTCGCAGGTCTCTACCTTTCAGATGGACACAGCCGAACAGATTGGGAACCGAAAAAGACCAAGTTCTTCTATCAAGTTTCATGGTCCACTTCGGAAAAGGAAGTCGCAGATCGAGTTATTGACCATTGTATGGCTCTGTTTAGCCGTAAGCCATCAGTAACCATACGTAAAGGTGATTTCTTTGTAATCACACTTAGTGGTCGAATTTTCTTTGAATTATTCAGAAACATTCTGAGTCTTGGTTCTGGCTCGAAGGATAAGAGAGCTGACAAATGCATTAACTTCTCTAGGGCCTTCAAGGAGGGTCTTCTTGGAGGGTTCATCCAAGGTGATGGGTATGTAGGAAAATCAGTAAAGCTGACTTCTAGTAATCGTCAACTACTAAATCATATTGCACTAGTTTCCTTGGACCTAGGACTATTCCCCCATCTGAGTAACTCCACACGAACAACAAGTTTCACAGACATACCTGTGACTATCTACAGTCTACGATACTATTCTAGAGATATTGATGCTCTTGAACCAATGTTGTTTGCTAGCAGACTAAAACGTCAGAGAGAACATACCGATTCAATCTCTCGACGAGGGAAGCGCCAGAAAGGATTTGGCAAGTACAATATAGTGAAGATATCAGAAATCAAACAACTAGAAAACCATGAGGAAGAGTATGTATACGACTTTGTAATCGAAGGAGAAAACAAGACCTTCATAGGTGGGTTTGGTTCTCTAGCAACCTATGACTGCGACGGTGATGAAGATGCGATTCTTCTGGTTCTTGATGCACTCATAAACTTCTCAAAGTCATATCTTCCAGCTGGTCGTGGTGGATTTATGGATGCACCACTTGTTCTTTCAGTTATTTTGAACCCACGTGAGGTTGATGATGAGAGTCACAATATAGAGATCTGCGACCGTTTTCCAGCGCAATTCTATGAATTGACAGATGAGGCAAAACATCCCAAAGTTGTAGAGAAGATTGTAGATATTGTAGCATCCAGATTGGGTACAGAGTATCAATATGAAGGATTCAGTTTCACGCATGGCACCTCTTCAATTGATGCTGGTCCAAGAAATACCAAGTACAAAACACTTGGAAGTATGATTGACAAACTGGATGCTCAGCTTCAGTTGGCCCAAGTAATTGATGCAGTCGATACACAGGATGTTGCTGAAAGAGTTCTCTCACATCACTTCATTCGAGACATCCGAGGGAATCTACGTGCATACTCAACTCAGAAGATTCAGTGCCTCAAGTGTCATCGTGTATATCGTAGGATCCCACTAACAGGTCAATGTACATGTGGCGCAAAACTATCACTCACTGTTAGACAGAAGAATATCTCAAAGTATCTTGATGTAGCAGACTCTATGATACGTGACTATGGACTTGATGAATATCTACAACAACGAATACGACAAATAAAATTTGCACTGGATTCGTTATTTGTGTCTGAACAAACCGCTCTGGCAGATTTCTTTGATGTCTAACAGACTCTCAATCAATCTGAGCAGCAATCTTCAACAATTCTTTGTCTTCGATCATTCCCATCAGGTTGTTGGTTGCTGACAGAACAGGTGCCTGGTCTATGTCATTCTTTTGAAGAATGCGAACACACTCAGCAATAGTGGTCACTTCACTCATACTGATAAGATTCTGAGTCATGACCTCTTTCACAGGAACATTTGGAAGTCTTAGAAGCTTCTTGGTGACTACAAGGAAATCCTTTGAGGTCCATCCCCACTCTACGGCAGAGTCTGTTCCACTATAGGTCGTGGAAATATTATCCTCAACAGAAACCTCCGAAAGGCGAATAAAGTCACTAACAGAAATCATTCCTGCAATGCCACCACCTTCATTGATTATCACAAGAGCATCTTTTCTTGCCATATCCATAATGATGTAAGATAGAGGAAGTGGTGTTTCACCCCAGACCGCAGTAAGCTCCTTTGTAACAAACTCGGTGACACTCTTGTCTTTGTATTTGTTATTATTCTCTAGGAGTGCTACGAGTATATCTGGAACGGCAACCAAACCAACTAGCTCACCCTTCTCTACTACAGGTAGTCTTCTATAACCCTTCTCAAGCATGAGTTTTGCTGCAGTCTTCACAGTTGTTCGTGGTGTCACCGTTTCAGGATCACGGACCATCAACATGGCTAGCTGGTTCTCATCTGCTTTCATCAGAAGGTCACTTCTGGTAACAATCCCAACTAGTGTCTTTGTGCCCTTCTTAACAACAGGAAGTCCGTTTATCTGTTGCTCTGCCATTATCTGCAGTACATCTTCTCTAGTTCCAGGGACTGAAACGTAAACTACGTCGCTTTGCATGCAATCCTTTACCATCATTGTTAGGATGACTCCGGTACTGTATAGAAACTGTGTGATGTATCTCCATGATACTCCGGATTCAATGAAGTATCATCACATCTCAGTAGAACGTGACTACTGGCTTTAGATACCTTTTATGTGTATCCTTAGATGTTATATGATTCAGATTGTACTACCATGGATTCTTCTTAAAACCTAGGAGATATCCCAAGGCATTACTTAGCCAGTGAATACCCAGTGTGAGAATTATCAGTATCATTGGATACAGAGGATTGGGATGTAAGAAGGGCGAGGCGAATATCAGAGCCATTATCACAAATCCCAGCTGATCAAGAACAGGTGATGGACCACCACTCTTCACATTAAATCGTCGTTTTAAGAACGAACCAAGCATGTCACCAGTCAATGTTCCAACTGAGAGTAATACAACCACAGTGATGCTTATACTCAAACCTAATTGAGACGAGCTGAAATAGAGAATCTCATCCATCTCAGGAGTCAAAAGAAGATACTTTGCCATCTCGACTTTCAGTATTGGTGCTACCAATATCTGAAGAATTCCTACTAGAGTTCCACAGACAACCCCTGCAACAAATCCCCTGATTGTTTTGCCATCTCCCAGAATTCTCCGCCCATCACGGAAATTTCGACCACCATCTATAGGAGCTCCGCCTCCTAGTAAGACTGGTGTGGAGTTTGCAATCCATGCCGGAAGTCCTAGCCACAGTGCTAGTCCGACTAAGGCTAATTCCTCGTACATTCGTTCTGCTCCTACACTGCCCTCATTTGTGTCTCATTTCACTTTTTCTTTCACGTCATTATCTGAAGACAGCCCTGAAGATGTGAGATACACAGTACTCTTTGAATATTCCCCTTCTGGCCTTGTACGTTCCAGTATTCTCTCACTGACTCTCTTTCCGATATGCACTCGAATTTCATAGTCAGACCAATAGTCCAGAATATTTTTCGCAACAGGTTCGAATCCTGCTGCTGATTCAAAACTCCCTCTTACTTGATTTAGAACAAGTACAATCATGTTCTTTTGTCTAGCAAGTCCTTTCAGTGAACCTGCCTGCCTGTTCAGCTCTCGGTGAGCCTCATAGCTAGTCTTCTTATCCTCTAGCACAAGTCTATAGAGTTTGGTAAGAGTATCAACAACAACCAGCACTGTGCCTTCTTGTGCATATAGCTCTAAATCGTCTATCAATGCACCCTGCTCATTGAATGACCTAGGACCAATTAGCTTCACTAAACTTTGGACTTCACTGAAGTCTTTACTGGTAATTTGTTCAAGTCTTTCAATAGGAGTGGTACTCTCAGAGTTGACATAGATTGTACGATGTCCAAGTTTACATGCCGCATTTACAAACTGCAAGGCTAAAGTTGTCTTCCCAGAAGCAGCCTTACCAAACACATGTATGAACAGGCCTGTATGTAGTCCTCCATTTAGAACACGATCCACAAGCGACACACCTGACGGAAGAATCAAAACAGGCTTCACCACTTTCAGGTAGTACTCAACGAGTGATAAGCGTAACTCAAGAGGATTGAAGCGTTGGCTATACACGATGTTGCTATCGCCACAAGAGATTCCAAGATCAGGTATCTATGTGTCGAACTTCTGGAGCAGATGGGAGTTGATTTCATAATTTGTGCTCCAAATGACCGTAGATGTGAGAGTACCAGATGTATAATCACCACAGAGAGCGAGTCTTCCAATCTCGACATACAGCGAACAGTTGTGATTAGTGGTGAATTCGATGCCGATACTGTAGCAATTGCAGTCA
>JAEOST010000207.1 GCA_016840245.1 Candidatus Thorarchaeota archaeon | reverse complement strand
GCGTCAAGCATCTCCTGTTGATTCTCAAAGACAAAGGTCGAGGTCTGTGTTATTGGAACCACAGCGGGACCTGATGTCTGGGTGTGGGTACCCTGCACACACAGTGTAGAAGGGTTTCTCTCCTTTTTCATCTTGGACAAAACTCCAAATGTCAGCCTATAAGAAACAGCACGAGAATATGATATTAACTATATTAAATATGATGAATCGGCAATGTAAATAACTGGATAAATAGGAACGAAGAGAAGCATGAATGTCATCGAAGCCATCAGGGCATTACCCAAGGTCGAACTCCATGTTCACACCTTAGGTTCAATCCAGCCGAAAACACTACTCCAAATCATCATGGAGGAGGGGTTTGATACACCGTACAAAACAGTCGATGATATCATCAAGAGGTTTCATTATACAGACTTCACTAATTTCATAGAGGTCTATATGGAGATCACCGGTTACATCTCCGAGGAAAGGCATTTCGAGCATATCACCTATGACATGCTTGAGAAGTGTGCAGAGTGCAATACCAAGTACGTGGAGGCAAGTTTCTCTCCAAGAGACCATCTACAACATGACATGGATTTCTCAAAGATGGTCGGTGCAATCAACAAAGGAATCGATAGAGCAAAAGAAGTTCATGACATCGATGCTAACATCCGAATCGATCTTGTACGCAGTTCAACACAAGATGAAGCTATGGAGGTCCTCGACCTTATAGAGATCAATCCAAAGAACATAGTTTCTGTTGACATAGGTGGTCATGAAGCCAGGTGGCCTCCAAAACCATTCACAGAAGCATATCGAAGAGCGAAGGAGATGGGACTACATCTTGTTGCACATGCTGGAGAAGCCGCAGGCCCACAGTCTATTTGGGATGCAATCAACTATCTCAAAGTAGAGCGGATTGGACACGGTGTATCAGCCAGAGAAGACCCGAAATTGATCGAATATCTGAGAGACAATAAGATTGGGATAGAGATGAATCCAGTGAGTAATCTCCGGACTGGAGTGGTGGACTCAATCAAGGATCACCCCATCCGGGATTTCTTCGACAAGGGACTCTTGGTCACGGTGAGTAGTGATGACCCAGCACTATTTCACACTGACTTGAACAATGAGTATATCGAGATCCACAATCACCTTGGTTTCACACTTGAGGAACTGTTCCAGATATCCATGAATGGTGTTAGATTGGCTTTCATTGATGAATCTCAAAAGGAAGAACTCAGAACAACATTCAATGCAGAATTCGATCAGATTGTGCGATGATTCATTCTTCGTCAAGCACACGCCAAGCTAGGTATGTACCCACGGTCTCCAACGGGTGCCACTTCTTCGCAATCTCGACGACCTGTTTTGGTGTTGGCATCTCCTTCAAGTTGTACATCTTCTGAACACCTTTGCGGACACCCAAATCACCGGATGACAGAACATCCAACCTACCCAAGGAGAATATCAGATACATCTGCGCAGTCCATTCTCCAACTCCCTTGATTTGAACAAACAGATCAAGAATATCCTGAGATTGCAAGTCTTCCATGGATTCGATCTTCCGATACTTCCAGAGAAATCCTCCTCGATTGAATGCTTCAGCTACATTGTGAATGTAGGATGCCTTTTGGCGAGAGAGTCCAACCGAACGTAATTCATCTTGTGTTTTAGCGAGGACTCTATTCGGTGTGAGTTTTCCTACAAGAGCAAGAAATCGGTCATGAATGGTGCGTGCAGCTTTGTATGCCAGTTGTTGAAAAATAATTGACCTCATGAGCATCTCAAATGGTTCTTGAAGAGTTGGTTCAAGTTTCATCCTAGCTTTACTCAGTTGTCCACTCAGCTCAGGAACCTGTGATGCAAATTTGCCAAGCACTCTCTTTGAGAAGATATTTGCCATGTCTATTCATTCGGTGGATGTGACTTGAAAAAGCCTGCGGACTATTCATATAGTATATCGCAACTAACTGCATATCAAAGGAGGATTTCGTCTGAAGGGCTCTGATGTGATATTTGCATCACTCCTAGCAGTATGTGAAATCATAGTGGTCATGCTGGTTCTGATCAGTCTTCCTGCTTTCTGGCTTCCATTCTGTGTCTTATGTTCTATTGGTATTCTCACTGGAGTGGTACGATATAGATATCAAGAACAAGATTCGTATGAGATGGACAGGTGGAAGGCATGGGCCAGTATCCTCTTGATACTGAATTTTGTCTTGTTAGGACTGTTGTGGTTTATAGGACTAGATTACGTAGGGGACATTCTTAATGCAACACTTATTCTCCCAGTAATTACTTCAGAGGAATTGGTCTACTACATTGCAATCAAACGAGGACAGCACAGTTGATTGTGTCACAGAGAGTATCACTAAACTGAAATCATAGTTCGTCTTCTAGAATGATTGTGGAATATTGGGGGTCACTATCTTACGGGTCCTACAACGGGTATTTGTTGTCCTGAACACCTTATGTGGTCTCATTCAGGTCATCTTACTCTTTCTTTTCAAACCCTTTGGATATTTGGTCTACCCATTGGCGATGATGGTCTTCTTTGTCATGGGATATTATATGAAATTTGAAAACCCACTCAAGCGATTTGATGGACCACTGATATACACCGGAGTCTTGTTTCTGATAAACCTGGTATTATTCAGTATCTTT
>JAEOST010000206.1 GCA_016840245.1 Candidatus Thorarchaeota archaeon | reverse complement strand
ATGGACTATCTCATTCTTGAGACTCATTAGTAGTCCATGCATACCTGCCTTTGAAGCAGAGTAGTCACAAAATCCAGCCTCACCAAATAGACCTGCAGTTGAACCAACAAGTATCAGATTTCCGTTATCACCAGGAAACTTTCGCAGATTCTGAAAGAAGTATTTGGCGCAGAGAAATGATCCAGTGAGGTTGATAGAAATTGTATTCTCCCATTGTTCGAGAGTCATATCTTGAATAAGGGAATGAGGATTTGCTATACCTGCATTGGCTACTAGGATGTCAACTCTCCCAAACTTCTCATTCGTCTTTTTGAAAACCTTTCTCACATCTTCTTCTTCTCTGATATCTGCTTTTATCGTTATGATATAATCAGACCATTCTTGTCTAAGATTAGATAGATCTCTTTCGGAGGTTTTGTAGATCGCGGTGACCCTTCCCCCTTCTGAGAGGAATTGCCTCACAACCTCAAGACCAATTCCTCCTGAAGCACCAGTGACTACTATGTGTTTGTCTTTGAGATCAGTATTCAATCAATTTCACACTCACAATGTTGTACTAGCCCTTTGACGCTCCCAGTTTTAGATTTGCCTACAGTAATAGTGATCAAATCTCATCAAGAGGTGAGGGGCCATGTGCACAAAATCTTTGTCTTAGGCATGCTTGCTCCATATTTCCGAGGACCGTTTTTGCTTTCCAAATCCAAACAAGTCATCTAGTTTCACAATCAACCTGTTGAGCCATGGCATGTGTTGTGTGAACCAGACTGTTGTTAAGTGCAGTATTCTATTGAAGAAATCATTGGGTTTGTTGTATGGACATGAGCTAATGCAGTTGGAGCAGTCCCCTCCATTCTCTACCCAGAAACCAAAACATGTTTCCGGATTTATGTACCACTTCTTTACACCTGGGTTGTTTGACTTCTCAGACATACCCTTCCATGTCTGCCTCCTGCCATAGGGGATAGACTGAGACGGACAGTGTTCTGCACATTTCTCGCAGACCTCACAGAATCTCACAATTGATTCACAGAAATCTAAGTCCGGCTGATCAATTAAGAGCGGCATATCCGTGAGTATTTTTGCGATACGAACTCGTGGTCCGTATTCTTTAGTTATGAGGATTCCATGTCTTCCGTATCCGCCTAGTCCAGCATCGATGGCAAGTGGTACACTCAGAGCGACATCATTTCCACATGGTATTGCTTTGTATCCTAGGCGTTCAATGAATGCGGTCATTTCAATCTCAATAAAGGCCATCTTTGAATAACCGAGAACGGATGCTGATGAACTCAAATATGCAGGAGATGTGCTGATGTCATCATAATCCATCTCAACTGCAACCACTATAGCTCTATTGATTGATTCGGGAATATCGTATGGTTCACGCTGTCGATTTGATGTATACAGCCAACGTCTGTCAATGGGTGCTATCCCCACCAAGGCTGAACCATAGAACTTGGCAACTCTTTTGATGAATTTTGTTAGACCTCTCTTTTCACCCACAACCTGCCCTCTAACTCCCACAACCTCTAGGTCGCTGTCCTGTATATTCTGACTGAGCAATTTTCTGTTAGAGTATAATTTCCATGATGCTTGAGATAATTCGTGTTCCAATCTTGTGTATCCTGGAATCCCCTTTGCTATATTTGCATCAGCTCGGGAGTAGATGCCGTGTTGATAGTGCTTGAAGTCAGGATCGTTATGAACGCGAGCAAAGATATGATCCGCCTCTGAAAATTGCTTGAATTCCTTGGAAAGTTCATAGGGTTTCATCAGTGTACGGATAGGATGTTTCGTCTGTGACTTGCCCTCTCTATCATCCTTTCGTTTCTCTTGCGCAATCACAATTGCATCAAACGGACATGCTCTGACGCAACTCAGACACCTTGTGCATGTATTCTCATTGATTGATGGGATGCTCTGATGCGAATTGAATTGTAGGGGTGCATCATCGTCGTGAATGGAAGCACACGCTTCTATGCATTCTTTCTGACATCTATCAGGCATACATCGGTCCATGATAATTTCCATTCTATTGGTACCTCTCGAGCCTTCTCAAGCCATACTTGTTTTTCCAATAACCAAAACTCGTACTCTTCAGCATTCCGGAATAACCAAGTTTTTCCGAAACCTTTTCATTCAAAGCAATTGCATCCTAGAACAGGGTTTCCACGATGGTCAAGATTGATGAACTACTTAATGCTTTGAGAAACCTCGACCCCGCACTCCTGTATACAATAATCGACACACTCCCCATTGAGTTCACGGTGGTTGATGCTGATGATCAAGTGATGTTCTGGAACCAGCATGGTATTCGTATCTTTAAACGAGGTCCAGCTGTGATTGGCAGGAATGTCAGAATGTGTCACCCTCAGGACAGTGTCCACAAGGTCGAACAAGTGATTCAGACTCTGCGTAGTGGTGCGAAGGACTACATTGAGTTCTGGCTAGACTATCCTGATGGTGATAAACCAAGGAAGGTTCTAGTAAGATATAGTGCTCTCAGAGATGAGGATGGAACCTACAGAGGAGTCCTTGAAACCTCAATTAATCTAACTGCCTTCCAAGGGTATGAGGGTGAGAATCGCCTCGGTGACTTTGAGCCGTAAATAGATATTATTTTAGATATACCAGTTCTGTGAGCTTGTAAATTATGCCAATTGCAAAGGATTATCGAGAAAGCTGGACCGTTACAGACAATCACAATGGTCATGATGTATGGTCGTATGATGATTCCTCTGATGTGATTCATGGCACAGTTGTTGGTATTCACTTTGCATCATGTACAGGTTGTTTGAAGTGCATCACTGTATGTCCAACTCATGTCATAGTACCCTATGATCAGGGTCTTGTTGACCCTCTTCGAGAAGCAGACTGTATCTTATGTCTAGCATGTGAATTAGCCTGCCCAACAGATGCAATACACATTCAACGTTCAGGGGGTTCTGAAGACACCTTGGACTCATTGCTAGGCTAGATTTTCATCGTTAGCAAGAGTCTTTATTGTGGTATGCTGAACAGGGACACTTGCGAGGTTGGATGATGTTTGAAGTACTATTGACTGATGAAGAAAAGA
The DNA here is from genome assembly GCA_016840245.1 of Candidatus Thorarchaeota archaeon. Next base: position 398 of record JAEOST010000206.1, on the reverse strand, counting down.
AAATCCGCGACGAGATTCGTGTATTCGTGCGTGACAATGTCGATAGGTCTCTTGTAATTGCTATGGACTCAAAGGAAAAGGAGTATCCCTATGAGTTTGTCAAAGCCGCTGGTAAAGCCAATATACTAGGACTTCGGTTTCCAAAGGAGTACGGAGGTCGTGGTCTAGGCTGGGTTTCAGAGATGCTTGCTGTGGAGGAGATAGGAGTCCTTGGTATTGCTCTTGGTTGTGCCTATTCTCTCCCCAGTATTGTTGGTGAGGGAATCAACAAGGTCGGTTCTGAGAAACTAAAGAAGGAGTACCTCCTACCAACTCTAAAGGGAGAGAAGATCTGTGGTGAGGGACTTACTGAGCCTCGAGGTGGTTCAGACTTCTTTGGTACAAACACAACTGCTGTT
>JAEOST010000205.1 GCA_016840245.1 Candidatus Thorarchaeota archaeon | reverse complement strand
TGGCAACATAGAGGTAGGAGTAGCTCCAATTCCTACGAGAAAGAGACCTAAGCCGAAGCTTATCAGAAGTATCTGCATCGGTCGACTTCCACCTCCGAGAGTCTTAAAGAAGACAATGAGTCTCTGAAGTGCACCGGTTTCCTGCATGAATGTTATCATCAGGATTGAAGTTCCTACCATCAGAGAGATTGGAAATGATTTTACGATTCCTGCAAGACTAGCGGTAAAGGCAATGACTACATCAGTCTGGAAGGCAAGGATAGCTATTACCATCGTTGTGGACCAAACAATAACACCTGTAACATCTGCTGCTTTTCGTAAATATACTAATAGAACGAAGGCTAAGATAATTGGCAAAATGATCAGTAAAAAACCAATAGCTACATCCATCGCCTATTCCTTCCTTTCAAAAAAACCGTTTTCAAAGTACCAATCGATGGCTCGTTGGAATCCCTCAACCATTGTAACTTGAGGTTCCCAACCAAGCAATCGTTTTGCTTTCTCATTTGTATACACACGTTCAGCATGCATCATATCCACAGCTTTTCCATGCCAGAAGAATGTCATCTTCTTCCTATTCTTGAACGGGCTCAAAAGCATCATTCCTAATTTAGCTACAATTCCAGGAACACGTAGTCTGGGAGGTTTGACTCCTAGACGTTTGGTCATGACATCCACAAACTCTCCCCAGCTCATGGATTCATCTGGACATAGGATAATTGTGTTGTTCAGAGCGACCATTGGTGTCAGTGCTGCGATGAATCCTGAAACAACATCGTCAACATGGGTAAACATAAACTGGGCACTCATGTCGCGTGGTAACGCAAAGACCTTTCCATGAAGCAATTCGTGCGCCACTTCATACATGATATACTGGTCCCCTTCACCCATCACACCTGTTGGACGCAAAATGATGTGAGCTAATCCAGTATCATTTGTTATTTGGCGAATTGCGCGCTCTGCTTGGATCTTGCTCTCACCATAGCTGAAATCGGGTCTAAGTTCAGTGTCTTCAGTTCCAGGAGGGAATCTTGTTGGACCGATTGTTTCAGTCGAAGAACAATAGATGAACCTCTCAACATCGGTTCCCACACATGCGTTCATTAGGTTAGAGGTTCCCTCAATGTTTACTTTGAACATGAGGTCTTCATCACTTGGATAGAAATCAAAGTAAGCAGCAAGATGAATCACAGTACTGACTCCTTGGACAGCGTCCTCAAGACTTTGAATGTCGAACAAATCAGCTTCCCGAATCTCAATATCCTTTGGGAGACCTTCTCTATTACTAGTTCCTCTTACAAGTCCAACAACCTCATGACCTTCTTCTAGAAGCTTCGAGATTAATTGCCTACCAAGGAAACCAGATGCTCCTGTGACTAGAACCTTCACTAGAACTCGCCTTGGACCTCTCCTCAAACTCCCCCTCATTTATCTGTATCCTCTCATCTCTGCCAAAAGTAATATTCGTTCAGGTGAAGTAAAACCAGAACGTTTAGGTGTAGGAGACATTGGAGCTCGAAAAAGATGAATCCCCCGAGGCAGTTGAAAACACTCCAGAAGAAGACACTCCATCTGGTTGGTTCACCTTAGGATGTTCACTCGCAGGAAAAGGAAAACTTTCAGAAGCCGAGAGAGCACTCAAGATTGCTGTTGATGTACAAGAAGAATATCCAATTGCATGGGCCATTCTGAGTGCAGTTCTTCTATCTCAGGGAAGTGAAACTGATGCAGAAAAAGCTGGAAAGATGGCGTTAGAACAATGCAATGAACTCAAGATGACGTGGCCCAAGCTTCGAAGCGTGATGTTCACCTATGCTATCCAAAGGGGAAAGGATTGGAAGAGTAAAAGAAGGGTTACGTTTGTGATATCTGAGAGCACAGAGTGGGGTGCAGTCCTCTCTAAGCTTGGTGAATTCAGTAACGAATCTCTGGATGAGATTGAAACAACACAAGAAGAAGAGGAAGAAGCTTCTATACCGGTGTCTCGGATTGAATCTGTCAAAGGAATGGATAGGCAGGACTTCGTTAGGACTACAACTGAAAAAGCATATGAACCAGCCACACAGATTGAATCCTTGGAGGGAATGGACAGGCAGGATTACGTGAGGACCACATCTAAGAAAACTCCAGACAAACCTGATGACAAGCTTGCAGATTCCAAGTCTGCTGAGGTTTGGTTCAAAACTGCAAGATCTCATATGATGGCGCGTAACTATGATAGTGCTGAGAAGGCATACATGAGAGGTCTGACCATCGATCCTGAAAATGGTGAAGCTTTACTTAGAGTAGGTACTCTCCTAATGAGAAGAGAGGTTTATGATAAGGCTGAGGATTCATTGGTATTGGCTGTCAAAAATATCCCTGGAAACGCAGAGGCATGGCTTCAATTAGGAATATGTTTGCAGGCTTCGGAAAAGTGGGTTGAATCTGTGGATGCTCTGAACATGGCTAGAGACCTAAACCCGCAGAATGTAGAGGTTTGGGTCAAACTTGGTGAAGCTGACTACTTCAGGGGTTTGTATCATGATGCGGCAAAGAGTTTCCTCCGAACATTGAGAACAAATCCTAACCATATGGGAGCATTGTTCTATCTTGGACGATGCATGGAATATCGTGGAAACAAGAATCATGCACTCAGAGTTTATCGCAAACTGCTTAATCTCAATCCAGAAGATCCTGAAATTCTTGAAGAGCTCGCAAAGTCGTTCCATCGACTTGGCTCAGCAGCCGAAGCACATATCGCCAAGACTAACGCGTCACGTCATCGCAGGTTTTTCTCGAATAGAGACGTGTAATCATTCTAAGAATTCATCGAGAGCAGGCAATATCTCTCCTGCTTTCCCAGACAGATGAAAATCTGCTACTCCTGTCAGCATTGTCTGCTCTACATTGACCTCTATGACTCTTCCACC
>JAEOST010000204.1 GCA_016840245.1 Candidatus Thorarchaeota archaeon | reverse complement strand
CGTTAGCTTGGCTACAGGATTTGAATACTATCAATTTCTACAATGATGCACTCTTATGTCATGGTTCACCATCCTGTGAAACTGAATACTTGCTCGAGGAAGTAACAGAATCAGGAGTCAAGCTACGGTCTCTTGAAGATGTATCAGATCTTCTTAGCGACTTCAAAGAAGAAGTAATTCTCTGTGGTCACTCTCACGTTCCTCATGTTGTTCATCTCCCCGATGGTCAGATTGTTGTTAATCCTGGTAGCGTCGGACTACAGGCCTATGATGATGACAATCCACTGTACCATGTCATGGAGACTGGAAGTCCCCATACACGATACAGTATCGTATCAAAGTCGGGCACAGGAATACAGGTTGACAACATTGTAGTCCCGTATAATTGGGACCATGCTGCAGCAGTTGCCGTAAAGAATGGTAGACCTGACTGGGCTAAATGGTTGAGTACTGGAAGAGCTCTCTAGACCTCGAACGTAGGATCCCATGCACTTCTGTAGTTCTCATCTAGTACATTGAGAACCGTCATATCCTCTGGAGTTATCGAGAAGTTGAATACATCTGCATTCTCACGAATCCTCTGCTTCTTTGATGATTTTGGAATCACAACTAGTCTATGCTCTAATGCCCAGCGAACGAGAACCTGAGCTGGCGTCTTATTGTAGTGCTCACCAATTGATGCAAGTATGGGCTCATTCAACTTTCTACCCTTGGCGAATGGACTGTATGCCTCTAACTGAATCCCGTTCTCTCTGCAGAAATCTAGGAGCGCCTTCTGGTAGAGGAATGGATGGAACTCAACCTGATTCACAGCAGGTACAATATCTGCGTTGTTGAGTAGTTCTTTGAGATGTTTGATAGTGTAGTTACACACACCAATGGCTCTACACTTTCCCTCCTCAAGCAATGTTTCCATGGCCTTCCAACTCTCCATCCGAATGTCTGTCACTGGCCAATGTATCAGGTACAAATCTATGTAGTCTACTCTTAGTTTCTGTAGGCTCTGATTACATGCGGCGATGGCTGAGTCATAACCCTGGTCACTGTTCCACAGTTTGGTAGTCAAGAATATGTCGTCTCTTGGTACACCAGATTGCCTGATTGCCTCTCCTATATCCTCCTCATTGCGATAGAACTTTGCGGTATCGAAGTGACGATATCCAGCACCAAGTGCATGTAGGATTGCAGTCTGTGTCATACGACTTGCACCTGAAAGGTATGTGCCCAAGCCCAAGATTGGGATTTCAACACCATTGTTCAATTTTACACGAGACTTGATTGTCAGGGTCATTATTACGTGCCCACACTTGAATTGGACAAAGCTGCCTATTTAGTATTCGGATGGACAAGATGCGCAATTTACTTCAGAAGGTCCCCTGGAGAAGAACAAGAATACTCACTATAACAATTCTTAGTTTCAACGATAATTACTAAAGTGACGTCCATGTTTGCACTCAATACATCCCAGTATAACGAGTCCTGTGGTGATCCTTATGGTTGTGGAGATTGATGGTGAAAGCCTCACGATAGAGGATGTTGTTCAGGTTGCACGATACAATGAACCAGTCTTCCTGGCAGAATCTGCAAAGAAGCGAATACTCGAGTGCCGTGAAGTTATAGAATCAGCAATTAAAGAGGGTCGCGTTGTCTATGGAGTCAATACAGGTTTTGGAGACCTAGCCAGTGTCTCGATTGGTGAAGAGGATCTGGCAACTCTACAAGTGAATCTGATTCGAAGTCATAGTGTGGGTGTTGGTCCCGCCTTCTCTGATGAGATAGTCCGCGGGATGATGTTACTGAGGGCTAATGCACTGACAAAGGGGTATTCTGGTATCAGAATTGAGGTAATCGAGACCCTTCTCGAACTGTTGAACAAACATGTGACACCGATTGTTCCTGAACAGGGTTCTGTTGGCTCCAGTGGAGATCTTGCCCCTCTCGCGCACATGGCTCTGGTACTCATTGGTGAAGGAAGAGCAATCTACAAGGGCGCTGAACTAGAAGGTGCCAAGGCACTGAAGAAGGCTGGCATCAAGCCCCTAATACTTCAAGCAAAAGAGGGTGTTGCATTAATCAATGGAACCCAACCGATGTCCTCAGTTGGTGTCTTCACAGTCCATGATGGAATGGCCCTGGTTCGTGACGCCTCAGTGGCTGCTGCTATGACACTTGAGGCCCTCAAGGGAACACGGATGGCATTTGATGAACGAATCCATGCAATTCGACCTCATGAGGGGCAGATCGATTTTGCGAAGGCTCTCAGGGAAATTCTCAGAGATAGTGAGATCAACCAATCACATGCAGAGTGTGGGAAGGTCCAGGATGCTTATTCTCTCCGTTGCATACCTCAGGTGCTAGGTGCAACTCTTGATACCATTAGATATGTACGAAGTGTACTTGAAACTGAGATCAACTCAGTAACAGACAATCCCCTTGTATTCAGTGAGGATGGAGATGTAATATCAGGAGGCAACTTCCACGGTCAACCAGTTGCATTGGTGATGGACTTTCTGGGAATTGCGTTAGCTGAAATGGCCAATATATCCGAGAGGCGAATCAATAGACTGGTGAATCCAAAGCTCAGTGGCTTGTCTGCCTTTCTCACAACTGAGGGTGGACTCGAGTCAGGGATGATGATGGTCCAATATACCGCCGCAGCTCTAGTTTCTGAAAACAAGGTCTTGGCTCATCCTGCAAGTGTAGACTCGATTCCAACCAGTGCAGACCAAGAAGATCATGTGAGTATGGGAACAATTGCTGCAAGAAAGGCGATGACCATCCTAAACAATGTGAAGAACGTAATTGCTATCGAATATTTGTGTGCTGCACAAGGGCTTGATCTTCTGGCTCCATTGAAGACCTCCGAACCATTACAGTCAGCTCACTCTGTAATTCGTGAGAAAGTACTCTATCTTGAAGATGACCGACCACTTCACCTGGATATAGAGTCTATTCGTGAATTGATAGAAGCTGGAGAGATAGTGGCTTCCGTTGAAGCAGTGACTGGCAATCTATTCGAAGTCTGAGTAGGCTCTATTCACGGTCCAAGTCTGGTATGCGTAACTTCTCCGTTGACAATAACTGTGTGTACAAGGTTGACTCCAAACCTATAGCTTAGATACTCAGGATTTGGACACTCAAGGACAGTAATATCTGCCCTCTTACCAACCTCAATGCTCCCAATCTCCTTTGCACGGGATACAGCATGAGCACCATTGATTGTTGCAGCAGAGAGTGCCTCTCTGGGATGCATCTTCATTTTGTAGCAGGCCAATGCGATAGTGAAGAACATAGACTCATTCGCGCAATTTGGATTGAAATCCGTTGCAAGAGCCACTGGTAATTCCATGTCAATCATCTTACGAGCGTCTGCATAGTCCGTATCTAGACTAAACGCAGTTCCAGGTAGTAATGTTGCTATTGTCCCTACCTTGCTCATGGCTTCAAGACCCTCATCTGATGCCATTAGTAGGTGATCTGCTGATACCGCCCGAACCTCAGCAGCCAACTCAGCACCGCCAAGTTGAACGATTTCGTCTGCATGCACCTTCAACTTCATACCAGAGCAACTAGCCGCACGTAGAATATTCCTAGATTGTTCTACCTCGAAGACACCTTTTTCACAGAATACATCACAGAACTCCGCAATGCCTTGCTTCTCAACAGCTGGAATCATCTCATTGATCAGAAGGTCCACATAGTCGTCTGGTCTTCCCTTGTATTCGGGAGGTACTGCATGTGCACCCATGAAAGTGGCGGGGATGATCATGGGAATCTTCTTGCGTAGGTCTTGAATTGCAAATAGCATCTTCATCTCATTCTCAATATCGAGACCGTACCCACTCTTTGCCTCTACACAGGTTGTTCCACTTCCAAGCATACTGTCTGCGTAGGAGAATGCAGAGCTGCATAGTTCATCTCTTGAAGCTGCCCGTGTCGCTTTCAGAGTATTCAGGATACCTCCTCCAGCGTCAAGAATCTCCATGTATGACTTCCCTTGCAACTTCATTGCAAAGTCTTTCTCACGAGACCCCCCAAATACGAGATGAGTATGACTATCAACAAAGCCAGGAATAGCTAGCATATTTGGAAACTCGATGGTTGGAACATCATCCAGATTCTCAAGCTGGGCTTCAACATCACTCACACTGCCAACAGCGATGATTTTTCCGTCAGCTATGGCTATTGCACCACTCTCTTGGATGCCTAGGTCCATCATCTCTCCACCTTTCTTTGGAGTCTTACTGAAGCCATCAAGGGTTGCGACTTGGCCAATGTGTGTGAGAAGAAGGTCTGCTTTCATGGCTTACCACGGAAAGATTGAGAGGTTATGGTCCTTGATTTAGGTTCCTATCAAGAATTATGCGGTTCCTTAATATGTCACTTTGGTGGTAGTGAAACAAGGCTATACTATGGTTGAGGAACAATGGAGTATGAAATACATTCATGGGAATATATCTACAATCTGACACTCCGTCTATCAGAACTCATTGTAAAGAGTGGTTTTAGTCCTGAGCTAATTGTAGGAATAGCCAGAGGTGGTTGGATTCCTGCAAGGATTCTCTCAGATGTACTTTACAATGACCAGATGATGAATGTCCGTATTGAATACTATACAGACGTCGGGGTTAGAGGAAAGGAGCCAAAGATTGTCCAGCCTATAATGGGTGGAATGGAAGGTAAGAGAGTTCTCATAGTGGACGAGGTTGCTGATACTGGTGAGAGTCTCTATCATGCAGTTGAGCATGTCAAGGCACTTGGCGCCAAAGAGATCAAGTCCGCAGTACTTCATCTGAAACCAACCTCTCGAATAACACCCGATTTCTACCTTGTAAAGACTGACAAGTGGACTGTCTATCCTTGGGAAAATCGTGAGTCAATAATCGCGCTTGTCAAGATATTCAAAGATGAAAATCCAAAGTTAACACCCATTGAGATACGTGACAAACTTGTCTTTGAAGTTGGGTTTGACCCTACTGTAGTTGATTACTTCATTAAACGTCTGTGAGTCTAACGCAGAGAGTGGATTATGTGATAGTCGAAATTCTCTCTTCAGAGTCGGGGGATTTGTTCTTAGGAATATCTGAGATTCAAAACGAACACAGGTTGAAAACTGATGAACTAGTCAGTCTAGCGAATGAAGAGGGGAAACGTGTTGAAGCTGTTCAATTCATGAATTCCCAACTTGTTCTGAATGCAATCCATCTTGTTTCAGCGGCTCAGAATGCTCTTAACGCGTGGAACGGAGATTACTTGATATCAAGAGGACTGGGACTTGAGGTTCTGGTCTACGCGTCTGGACAGAGACAAATTGGCCGGGCAATGGAAACACATGGCCTTAGTGATGTTCTTGAGAAGATTGTGCTTCTAATTATTGGAAAGAGCGAATCTGATGTTCAGGATGTCGCTCATCGGCTTATCAAAAAGGTTGGATGTGAAATTGATCCATTGTTCGAAGTTGATGACAAGAAATTCGCTCAAATAATGGAACACTATGATATCAAAGAAACTGAACTAGACACCTTCGGTACATCAACTGATAGATTGGAATGTATTGACGCATTAGTCCGTTGCATAACAAGTAGAGTTTCAATGGTGGCTCTGGATACATAGGACTCTCTAGTACTGGTCATCACGCATGGTCATAATAGATAATATGTCGTCCCTACGATCAAGTACAGATACTCCTGTCCATTCACCTACAATCTCTATCCAGACAGTCCAGTCCGGATTATCCAGATTGACAGTCCGTGATATGACCTCTGCAGCTGCTTCGACCACATCTATATTCTCTAGAGTAGTATGTCGTCGTTTGACTGTGATTCTGAATGTATCATCTTCGCCAATTTTATCACGCAGTTCAGTCACTGCTTTTACAATCTCATCAATCTCGGAAGGAACGCATCTCTCAAGTGGTACGAATTTTATAGCAAAGCGGAACTGATAGGGATTTTCAACAGCAAACTCCGTCAATCTGTGTACAACCTCAAAGGGATCTAGCCCAGTTTTACATGCAAGTAGTCCGGATACGCGTGTACTT
>JAEOST010000203.1 GCA_016840245.1 Candidatus Thorarchaeota archaeon | reverse complement strand
TGCTCCAACACCTTCACTTCGCATCATCGGGAACATCATGGAGTACTGTGCAAAGAACATCCCCCGGTGGAATACGATCTCTATCTCTGGCTATCACATCCGTGAGGCTGGTTCGACTGCGGTACAGGAGCTTGCCTTCACACTCCTGAATGGTATGGAGTATGTCAAGGTTGGGAAGAAGCATGGTCTTGATGTTGATACCTTTGCTCCACGACTATCCTTCTTTTTCAACGCTCACAATGATATTTTCGAGGAGGTAGCAAAGTACAGAGCAGCCCGACGAATCTGGGCTAGAGAGATGAAGGAAACCTTCGGTGCAAAGAAGGAGCGTTCTCTCTGGATGCGTTTCCACACACAGACGGCAGGATGCTCCCTCACTGCTCAGCAGCCAGTTGTCAATGTTGTGAGAACTGCCTATCAGGCTCTAGCCGCTGTGTTGGGAGGGACTCAGTCACTTCATACAAACTCAATGGATGAAGCACTGGCATTACCCACCGAAGATGCAGTTCGAGTTGCACTACGAACTCAACAGGTTCTTGCACACGAGAGTGGTGCTGCAAATACTATCGACCCCCTCGCTGGCTCATACTATGTAGAATCTCTCACAAATGAGATGGAGGAGGAGGCCTACAAGTACTTCGACAAGGTCGAGGCTCTCGGTGGAGTTGTGGAAGCAATCGAGAAGGGCTTCTTCCAGCGTGAGATTGCTGAGGCCTCTTATCGTTATCAGAGGGAGATTGACAGCGGTGAACGCACTATAGTAGGTGTCAATGACTATGTCCTTGAGGATGAGCAGATATCAATCCCTGTCCTGAAGATTGACGAAGAAGTCGAACGTCGTCAGATAGAGAGGACCCAGAAGATTCGCAAGACAAGGAACAACAAGAAGGTTGATGAGGCACTAGATGGACTCAGAAAGGCTTCTGAGGGTGACGAAAACGTCATGCCCCACATTGTCCAAGCTGTCCGAGAGTATGCTACCATAGGTGAGATATTCGAGGTCTGGCGAGAACTATGGGGTGAATGGGACGAACCGAAGATATTCTAGTCGTTTTTCTTTGGGCTCAGTCTGATGAACTCTCCAATAAAGACTACAATCACAAGCATTGATCCAAAAGTGATAGCTATCGTCAATTCAGGAGGCATCACTGTCCCATCTGTTGTGGTAGGTGTCGTGGTAGGCGTCTGTGGCCTTGGTGGGGCATAGTAGTAATTTGGATTGGCTGTGAAGTTGTAGTGTTCGAATGAACTTGCTCCTTCAACTATATCCCCAAAACCAGCGTAAACAAATGGGCCACTTGTAGGTAATTGATGCTCTGAATTGAAGAGTGGACCCCACTCACTCCAATCCCACTGACCTATGATTGTGTCATCGTTGATGATGTGAGCTGGTAGTACTTTCATATACGCAAATACTGGAAACAACCAATATGATTTGATACTATACTCGAAGACAACACGGTATGGTGTTGGAGAATATGCTGCCTTGAGATGATTGTAGCTCCAATGACGCTTAATCTTGAAGAACTCAAATGTTGGCTGCATCAGACGCAAAAAGAGCAATGTGAAGACTACATCTTCTGCAGTGAGTGGAACACCATTTGACCAAGTTGCATTTTGAATTATGTCGAAAGTGAATCGTTTATTCTCTTCAGGTATTGATGCATCATCACTGTGAGTTTCAATAGTCCAGTTTGTTGCGAGATCTGGAACGGGGAGTGAATCTGGTCCATAATTGAAGAGTGAGGAGTATTGAAGTTCCATCATCGCTTTTGCACTTCTAGACCAATGACTGTCATAGTATCGAAACAAGTTCAAACCGAGCGACCGTGGATCTACATTAGTACCAATTGTAACAGACCCTCCCCTTGATCCGTCAATGGCTCGAATGTTCCTCATTGTCCAAGGGCCTGATATGTGTTGCAATTCATCTGCAACATACCCCTGAAATTGATTCGTTCTGTAACCTTGAATGCGGAGATTCTGACAAGTGACAAGAATTGGTACATTGTGATGCAAGATTTTCTGCATCTCTGCAGCTGCTTCGTACACTTCCTCGTATGTTTCTCCATAGAGGAGCTGATCTCTCCATGAATCATATGTTGCATTTTGAAAAGCAGGAAGATTCTCGTAAGCTATTAGGGCTTTTGCAGACCAGTATTCGTATGCAAGCCAGTCCACCTTGTCGTCATAGAAATCGATTCTGGAAACAATCATGTCATAGCCACAGTGACTTGCCAAATTGGAGACATATGTATTGTAGTATGTTATGTAGGACTCTGCAGCAATATATAGTGAGTCGAGAGCATCTGCAGCAATCATCGCAGCAACTTGTCCCCGTAAATTATGCGTCTTGATGACGATATAGATTGGATTACCATTTGGATCATTTCTATAACCCTCATGATTGATAGAGAAGCCAAGGTCGTCAAGTATCATGTTTCCAATATCTGGTCGGGCATCGTAGTAGTGATGCGGGAGGTCATCTTCTATACAGAAATCGTTCATTTTGGGTACAAGCGAATCATGGACGAATCCATACCCTCCATACATCTCTGTTACAGCTCTATTCTTGTCAAATGCATATGCAAAAGCTCTTCGAAAGCCAGACCAGTTCATAGGAGCCATTAAGCAGTTCATTACAATCAGATCGTATCCATTTCTGGGTTGAGAATGTATCTCTACATCTGAAGTAGCTTGAATGTCTGAGAGTTGGAATGGGTCTAAGAAACTGTTAGTCATCTCAATCCCACCATCAATGAGTTGTTGACGCATCACACTACTATCGTGAATCACCTTGTAACATACATCATCGACATAGGGACCGGTCTGCAGAGCCTCTGCACCAGCTGCTTGCTCACCGATATATGACGCAGCAGTAAAGACTGAGATAACAATCATCCACAGAATTGCAATGGGCCGCTTTCTCAATCCCATCTCACCACTACTAATCTCATCTCCAATTCTCAGAATAATATTGCGATAACAGTAAGCGTAGCTGAGGATATTGAGCTTATGCACACGGATTTGTGACCGAAACCATATTATTAGGGTATTACGTGCGCGGGCTTGAAGTTCAACGACTTCAATGACAACTGCGGACGAAAAACATCGATGACCTCTGAATGCTCTGACGGACTTTGTAAGCGCAAGATCCAAGCTATAGACCGAGCAATTGGACATCAGAAGAACGAATGGCAAATCATTCTTCCTTGGACTAGAAACCAAGAGGATTTGGTACATGCTCTCCGGTTCTGTGAAGTATTCCGATTAGAATCCAAGGTCCTAGTCAAGTCTGATGGGTATGAAGTTCTTGCCCGAGAGGACCTTTTCAACCTCATCTAAGGACTACATTGGAAACCGTCTCATCACATAGTTCCCAATAGCTATCACAACCAATCCCCCAATCATTCCAATTGCTACAACTGTCTGAAGAGGAGTAAGACTGAGAGAATCAATTGACGTAGAGTTGGTTTCAACTGGTGTTGTCGTTGTTGGTATCATTAGTCCATCTCCAAGAAGACTTGGGTAGTTGTCTTCACATCCTGCTCCCCCTTCAATGTAATACGTGGGCGTGTCAAAGTAGTTGTGCCATCTATTACCTAGGCCATTGCCATTGTCCCAATAGTTGTCTGATACAGAACACCAGGCATTTAGTCCGTTCCAACCAAAACTGTTACCCACGATCATGTTTCCGTCCGATAGTCTATTTATGAGAATTCCAGTACCATTGTTGTAGACTATCTCATTATTACCCACCATCGTGTTGTCTGACCGGAGTAGGAAGATTCCCTCAAGATTGGTATAGATTCGGTTGGACTCTATGACTCCGTTGTTTACTCCAGTGAACACGATTCCATAACTATTCTGAGTCACCTCGCACCCATAGACCATCGAGTTGTTGGTTTCGTAGAAGTATACTCCATTATCGTTTCGATGAATGTGACTCTGATACACGTAGCAAGACTCTGATTCGTCAAAATACACTCCAATCTCATTATTCATTATTTGCGAGTTACTCACAAGGCATCCTGTGGACTGGTCCATGTAGATGCCAACCTCGGCTTGACTGATGTTCACATTTCTGATGTCCGAATTTGTACAGAACATCATGGAAATTCCTCTGAGGTCTCCACTTTCAACAGTCACCTCAGAACATCGTACGAGCACTATCTGTCTGTAGCCGGTCCCGTCAATCATGTGGGTCGATTTATTATAGAAGTAGCCCAAGAGACCTCCGTTTATTTTGTTACCTTCGATGATCTGGTCGAAACCATCCGGATAGGATATTGAGAAGGTTATTCCACACTCCATGAAAGTATTGTTAGCCACTGTTCCTTTGATTGGAGCCCCCCACTCATATTCTCCCTGCTCCATGATTGTTTCATACGACATGCCTGGATATTCCTCGAGGCTTACCCCACTCACACAGTCGTATACATAGTTCTCCAGAATTCGGTCATTCATTCCACCCTGCAACAGAATTCCGAATTCGGATTGATGAATCTCGTTCCATCGAATGAGTGAACCATTCCCAGCTCGTGATTCAATTCCATGGAAAAGATATCCCTGAATGTCATTCGATTCAACAACACATCTATTTGACAGCCCCATCTCTACTCCGTTTATTGTGGCTTCTATGATATTACTGGTGATGACTGCCGAGGTTGTTCGAAGCAAGACTCCTCTCCGACACTGCATCAGAGTGTTGTTATGGGCCGAATTCTCGAATCCATCTAGTATGCGAATATCTGTATCATAGCCACTTAACACGTTTCTTGCTACATGACACCTGTATGATTCCAAAAGGTATGCTCCATAATTCCCTAAGTAGGCACCACCAGTGCTTCGAAACTGATTGTCCTCAATGACACAATCGTACCCTTGAACGAGTCTGATTCCTTCACTCACAACTCTGTCAAAGGTATTATTCCTCACTGTAAGTTGCCGTGCACCTTGGATATGAATGGCGTATCTTAGTTCCTGACTTGTCTGGTTGTTATGAGCGAAGAAGGATTTACTGAGGTTGAAGGCATAGAGTCCGAGTCGTTCGGTATTAATTGAGTTGCCTGTAAAAGTGCACTCGGATGAGTTAAAGATCGATATGGCGCTATTATGACCATTGAGTTGGTTGTTCACGATTTGCACATTTGTGACATTTTCAAGAGTTATCACTCCCCCCCCCCAAACAATGCTTCTTGCCGTGAGGAAGCAATTCTCAATCACGAAGTGCTTACTTGTGTTTGCAATGAAGATGCAAGTCAGTACAGCTGTGATGTTCAGATTACCAATAACAAATGGATCTCCAGGTGTGCCTAGACCTGGCCATCCTTGAACAAGGAAATCAGAATCCCTTCTGATCGTCACAGGTTCGTGTTCCGTATACGCAATCGTTGTACCATCTGGTACTTGCGTGTTAGTTATCAGCTTATCAAATGCTTGAATACTAGTATTGGAAGTATAGACTGGAACGACTAGAAATCCAACAATCAATGATATGGTAAGCAGACGAATTCGCGATACGGTCACGTTGAATTCACATGTTTTCAGATATATGTCCGTTTTCCATAACGCAACGAGTGGGATAACACGCCAACCTTAATACGATTCTACAGGCTTCTTGTGTCGAGGCTAATCGCGTTGGCTGGGCACAACATCCAAGCAATACTGATCATGGAACGTGGAGGAATTCCGCTGTTTTTCATGAAATTGGACCCTAGAGCTCAAGAACTGGATCCAATGCTCGTGTCTGGATTCTTCACTGCAATACAGTCATTCTCGAAGGAAGTAGTAGATCGCAAGAGTTCAAGATTCCAGGTGGATTATGGTGCCCGACTCTTCACAGTGCTTTCTGGAGATAGGGCTGATCTTGTAGCTGTAAGCATGGGTGAGTGCGATGAGGAGGTCGTTCAGACACTTGCTTCTCTTCTTGATGAGTTCGAGTCCATATGGATAAAGGACCTCACACGTGAGGAAATGGACTCTCTGGACCTCAATACTGGTTTTCTCGAGTTTAGGGAGGGTATTCTTCAGCACTTAACATTCAGACAGATCCTTGGGAGTTGGATTCCCTTCAACGTTGGCACTTCCGGACAGTCCGTTCAAGACAGTGTTGTCTTGCCTTTCATTGATGGTGGAAGAAATGTTGACGATATTGTACACCAAAGTGGTATGAGTCGTGAGGATGTGACAATGGAGATAACACGTCTCTGGGCTCT